>CAIOHY010000631.1 GCA_903858205.1 uncultured Cellvibrio sp. | reverse complement strand
TCTTTAACTGCAAACGTACCGAAACCAACAAGAACCACAGAGTCGCCATTTTTTAGGGCACCAGTGATGCTTTCAACAACTGCATCCAAGGCACGTCCGGCAGCAGCTTTAGGAATATCCGCAGATGCGGCAATGGCTTCAATCAGTTCAGTTTTGTTCACACTTAACCCCTTTTGATTATTTGTTTCTAAAAACACAGTGCTAATTAATGTCGCTATTAATCCGCGTTACCCGTGCTGCAAATGAATTGCGATTTATACCAACAGAGCCTCGGGGGGTCAAGGAAAGCTTACAGCTTTACACAAAACCTCCTTTAATCTGCTCACAAAACAGACAGTCAATGCGCAATCCTTAATTTATCTGAACCTACTGGGCTCAGTGAGTGCTCAGGCGATTATCGTTCTCCGTGGTCTTTTGTGCGGCCTTTTCAAGCGCCCTGTACTCCTCATCAGTCAATGGCTCCGGGCTCGATTGCAGTGCAATTGCGAGAACCTCGTCAATCCATTTAACCGGTTTAATGGAAAGATCTGCTTTGATATTGTCTGGGATTTCTTTTAAATCGCGCTCATTATCAGCAGGTATAATTACTGTTTTAATTCCACCTCTGTGAGCTGCGAGAAGTTTTTCTTTAAGACCGCCAATGCGAAGAACTTCTCCGCGCAAAGTAATCTCTCCGGTCATGGCGACATCTGCGCGCACCGGAATGTCAGTTTGCACCGATACCAAGGCAGTGCACATTGCAATGCCTGCGCTAGGGCCATCCTTTGGTGTTGCACCTTCTGGCACATGAATATGGATATCCACTTTTTCATGATGATCAGGCGCAATTCCTAATGCCTGACTGCGCGAACGAACAACGGTTATTGCGGCCTGTATCGACTCCTGCATCACATCGCCCAGCGAGCCGGTTTTAATAATTCGTCCCTTGCCGACGACAGCGGTGGCTTCAATGGTGAGGAGCTCTCCGCCTACCTGAGTCCAAGCAAGTCCGGTAACCTGCCCTATTTGATCAGTGCTTTCTGCCTTGCCAAAATCAAACTTACGCACGCCCAGCAAATTTTCCAAAGACTCTGAATCTACTACATCTGCGCTCGCCTTATTGCCTTTAACATGGCGCGTTACTATTTTGCGGCAAATCTTAGCGACCTCGCGCTCCAAACCTCTGACACCAGCTTCACGAGTGTAGTAACGGATTATGTCGCGGATAGCATCTGAGCCAATTTCGATTTCAGACTCTTTAAGTCCGTTTGCCTTCATTTGTTTTGGTATTAAATAGCGTAAGGCGATGTTTAATTTTTCGTCCTCGGTGTACCCCGGAATGCGAATAACTTCCATGCGATCCAGTAACGGACCCGGAATATTCATCGAGTTAGACGTGCAAACAAACATCACGTCCGACAAATCATAATCGACCTCAAGGTAGTGATCACTGAAGTGGCTATTTTGCTCCGGGTCCAGCACTTCCAACAGGGCCGATGCCGGGTCACCTCGATTATCCATACCCATCTTGTCGATCTCATCCAACAAGAAAAGCGGATTTCGAACCCCAACTTTTGCCATCTTTTGTATAAGTTTTCCGGGCAAAGAGCCTATATAGGTTCTTCGGTGCCCACGAATTTCTGCTTCATCACGCACACCGCCTAGGGCCATGCGCACAAACTCTCTGTTAGTTGCGCGCGCAATTGACTCTCCCAGCGAGGTTTTGCCCACACCAGGAGGACCTACTAAACACAAAATAGGCCCTTTTACTTTTTTCACGCGTTGCTGCACGGCAAGATATTCGAGAATACGCTCCTTAACTTCCTCGAGGCCAAAGTGATCTTTATTAAGTACCTCTTCAGCACGTATCAGATCGTGGCGAATTTTACTTCTCTTGCTCCATGGTACTTTAATCATCCAATCAATATAGGCGCGTAGCACTGACGCTTCCGCGGACATTGGAGACATCATTTTTAGTTTATTTAATTCTGTGCGCGTTTTTTCTTCTGCATCTTTAGGCATTGCTGCAGCAACGATTTTCTTTTCCAGCTCGTCAGCTTCACTCACTTCCTCGCCTAACTCCCCCAACTCCTTTTGAATTGCTTTTATTTGCTCATTCAAATAGTACTCGCGCTGACTCTTTTCCATTTGCTTTTTAACACGGCCGCGAATCTTTTTTTCGACATGAAATAAATCGACTTCTGCGTCCATCAAATCCAACAGATGCTCTATGCGCTCATGTATATCTGACATTTCCAAAATTGATTGTTTTTTGGGGAGATCGAGAGACATGTGTGCCGCTATGGTATCGGCTAAGCGCCCTGGCTCATCAATACCTGATAGTGAAGTAATGACTTCCACAGGTACTTTCTTACTGAGATTTACATACTGCTCGAACTGACCGATCGCGGATGCGAGCAATGCGCTCGCTTCGGTCCCTTCGATTGGAGGACTGACAATAACATCTACTGTTGCCTTGAAAAAACCTGCAGCTTCTTCGATGGAGTCAATTTTGGCTCGCTCACGCCCTTCGATCAGCACCTTTACAGTTCCATCAGGCAACTTTAGCAACTGAAGGATCGAAGCGATTGTTCCTATGCTATAAAGGTCTTCTGCTTGGGGTTCATCCTGCTGAGGATTCTTCTGCGCTACAAGCAAGACTTGCTTATCGCTCGCCATAGCACGCTCCAATGCTTCAATGGACTTACCTCGTCCAACAAACAGTGGCGTAACCATGTGCGGATAAACAACGACATCACGCAGGGGTAGCAAGGGTATTTCAGTGATATGGGATTCGTGCGGAGTTTCAGCGACCATTGGTTCCTCTCTATTGCAAGAAGGCAACAATTACCTTGCCATGAAAACAAGATTGGGGTCTAAAACACAGAATTACAAGTTATTGGTACATAAAAAGCAAAAAGAGCGCTTGACTGCGCTCTTTTTGATCGTGATGCTCAAAGTCCAACCGCCGAGCGATTAATCTTCGGCCGCCACCTTCGCAGGCTTATCGGTGTTTTCGTAAACCAATAAAGGCTCAGATTCACCTTTTATAACAGATTCATCTACCACGACCTTAACAACATTTTCTTCAGAAGGGATCTTGTACATGGTGTCAAGCAACACTGACTCCATAATAGATCTCAATCCGCGCGCACCCGTTTTACGCTCGAGTGCTCGCTCAGCAACGGCATCCAAAGCATCGGTACGGAAATCAATTTGTACGCCCTCCATCTCAAACAGGCGTGCATACTGTTTGGTCAGTGCGTTACGCGGTTCAGTTAATATTTGGATAAGGGCGGCTTTATCGAGCTCATCCAATGTCGCAATTACCGGTAGACGACCAACAAACTCGGGTATGAGCCCATAGCGGACAAGATCTTCAGGCTCTAAATCTTGCAGTGTTTGACCGAAATTGCGTTTTTCGTCCTTACTCTTTACCTCGGCACCAAAACCGATGCCGCCTTTTTCGGAACGATCACGAATAACTTTATCCAGTCCTGCAAAAGCGCCGCCACAAATAAACAAAATATTTGAGGTATCGACCTGCAAGAATTCTTGCTGTGGATGCTTGCGGCCACCTTGCGGAGGAACGGAAGCAACAGTGCCTTCAATAAGTTTCAAGAGTGCCTGCTGCACGCCTTCACCCGATACATCTCGCGTAATCGAAGGGTTGTCGGACTTGCGCGAAATCTTGTCGATTTCATCAATATAAACAATGCCCTGCTGCGCCTTTTCTACATCGTAATCGCATTTTTGGAGCAGCTTCTGAATAATGTTTTCGACATCCTCTCCAACGTAACCTGCTTCTGTTAGCGTGGTTGCGTCTGCGATGGTAAAGGGAACATCGAGCAGTCGAGCCAATGTCTCGGCAAGCAGCGTCTTGCCGCTACCCGTTGGCCCAACTAGCAATATATTACTTTTTCCGAGCTCGATTGGCTCCTTATCTTTACCGCCTTTATCACCAAAACGAAGGCGCTTGTAATGATTATAAACGGCTACGGCCAGTACTTTTTTAGCCCGTTTCTGGCCGATGACATACTGATCAAGTATTGCGGAAATTTCGTGAGGCTTTGGAAGCTTTTCCGAGCTGCCTTCGGAAGCGCTTTCCTGAATTTCTTCGCGAATAATGTCATTGCAAAGGTCAACACATTCGTCGCAAATAAAAACTGATGGCCCTGCGATCAGTTTGCGAACCTCATGCTGACTTTTGCCACAGAAAGAGCAATACAGCAGCTTCCCGTTTTTATCACCTGCGTCACTGGTGTGATCGGTCATTGAACCCACTCCATCTAAATTTCTATAACAATTGTCAGGTTAAAAATTACTTGGCAAGTGGGTCCAAATAATTGGGAGGATCCACTTACGGTGCGATGGCTGATCCTGGCTAGGTTTTACTCTGACAAATACGCATTATTTGGCCGGCTGAGCACGCTTATCAATTACTGTATCGATAAGTCCGTAGTCTTTTGCCTGCTGTGCTGACATAAAATTGTCGCGTTCAGTATCAATTTCAATCCTCTCAATCGATTGCCCTGAATGATGTGCCATAAGCTCGTTTAAGCGCGACCGAATTTTCAAAATTTCCTGTGCCTGAATATGAATATCCGATGCTTGCCCTTGCGCACCGCCACTAGGCTGGTGAATCATTACCCGCGAGTTAGGCAGGCAAAAACGCTTACCTTTAGCGCCTGCGTTTAGTAGGAATGCTCCCATACTACAAGCTTGGCCAATACACATTGTACTTACATCAGGCTTAATGAACTGCATGGTGTCATAAATAGACATACCCGCAGTAACTGAACCACCAGGCGAGTTAATGTAAAGGTGAATATCTTTGTCCGGATTCTCAGCTTCAAGAAACAGGAGTTGAGCCACAACTAAATTTGCCATGTAGTCCTCAACGGGGCCCACAAGGAATATAACGCGCTCTTTAAGCAAGCGTGAATATATATCAAATGATCGTTCGCCTCTTGCCGTTTGTTCGATAACAATCGGGACAAGACCGTTACTAATAGGAGATGACTGAGAGTTAATGTGTTCGTATGACATCGTGCGTTTTTGTCCTTAAGCGGGCTGTTTGCGTCGCCAATATTGAAAACTATTGAGTTTTGACACTACAGAGCTTAACCCGTGATGGGATTATATGCCAGTCAAATGAGGTAATTTGGGAGGTATTCTAAGAGTGAGAAGCCGCAAAACAGGCGTTTTGCGGCTTTTTTAAACGACTAGCGTTGAGCGTTAGCTTTGATGATCTCGTCGTAACTGGTTTCGACTGAAGAAACCTTGGCTTGCGCCAAAATGTGATCAACAACCTGATCTTCCAAGACGGCTGATTCTACACCAGCCATCAATTCCTGATTGCTGCTGTAATACTCAACAACTTCTTTAGGCTCTTGATACGTAGAGGCGATCTCTTCAATCATGGCTTTTACGCGCTTTGCATCAGGCTTGAGTTTGGCAGATTTTACAATCTCACCAACAATCAAGCCTAAGGTTACACGACGAGAAGCTTCATCTTGGAACATTGTGTCAGGCAACAAGGACTTAACATCAAAGTTTTGTTGCTGACCGCCGAAACGTTGCAACATTTGATTGCGCAAGACTTGAATCTCATTGGCAACCAATGCCTTGGGCACATCAGTAGTATGAGATGCGATAAGCGCATCCATTACCTGAACTTTAACTTTTGCTTTTAGTGCATTAGCCAGCTCACGATCCATATTGGCTTTTACTTCCTTGCGGAATTGTTTTTCTCCGCCTTTTTCTACACCAAATTTTTGGAAAAATTCTTTTTTGAGTTCTGGTAGTTGGGCTTCAGAAACACTGTTGACAGTAATAGCGAACTGGGCGGCAGCGCCTTTAAGTTCCTCTGCTTGATAATCTTCAGGGAAAGTAACGGAAATTACTTTCTCCTCACCCGCCTTCAGACCAACAATGCCCTCTTCAAAGCCTGGGATCATTGATTTGGAGCCAAGTACCAAACTGTGATTGTCTGATTTGCCGCCGGCAAACTCGACACCGTCTTTTGTTCCAACAAAATTGATATTCACTTGGTCGCCATCAGCAGCCGCGCGATCTACTACGGACCAAGTTGCCTGATGCTTACGCAATACTTCGATCATGTTGTCAACATCAGCTTCTGTTACTTCCGCTTTAAAGCTTGTAAGCTCAAATGCAGAAAGATCACTCAGCGCAACACTTGGGTAAACTTCGAAAGTGGCTATGTACTCCAGGTCTTTACCTGCAGCCAATTGCTTTGGCTGAATGGATGGCTGACCAGCTGGCTTAACATTCTCTTTCTGCACGGCGGCATAAAAAGAGCGGCTAATAACATCGCCAACAACTTCTTGACGAATGCCAGCACCAAAGCGCTGTTTTACTACAGACATTGGCACCTTGCCTTTGCGGAAGCCTTTGATACTTACGTTGCGCGCTGCCTGCTTCAAGCGATTTTCAACTTCGCTTTCTACCTGCTCCGCGGGCACGCCAACGGTCAAACGGCGCTCCAATCCAGAAGTCGTTTCGAGTGAAACCTGCATATATGCCTCTTGAAATAACTGAAAGTGTGTAGCAGTTGATCAAGTATCCTGAAAAAGGATACTGGGAGAATTTGGTGCGGACGGAGAGACTCGAACTCTCACACCTTGCGGCGCCAGAACCTAAACCTGGTGTGTCTACCAATTTCACCACGTCCGCTTTGGGTCGCCTTCATTAAATCTTTGAAGGCACTGACTAAGTCTTATCGCGATATAACCTTTTGATTTTTATGGTTTTTTATAAAAATCACTACCCCTGATGCGCGAAGGGTGCTGATTGTGCCACAGTCATTCTGCAGGTTCAACTTTTTATCAATACTCCGCGCAAGTGTTGCGCTGACGGATCACAAGCGCTTTGAAAGAATTCAACCATGAATCGAGATGCTCGGGCGAAAATACAATCGGTGCATTATCGTCAACCTCCCGCAGCTCAATCAAACCTTCATGCCCAAATGCTTTCTTTTCCTTAGGCCTCTCGGGCGATTTAAAAAGTTGGGCGTAGGCGCCAGACAGCTGACTTAACCAGGAGTCGCCTACTTCGCTGAGAGATGCCAACTCGGACGCCTCGGAGGATACGCGGTCAGCTTCGTGCATTGCCGAAAGCAGCCCCTCAACCGAGTCAATTTTTGATAAGTTTTTAATGCGATGATAATCAGCGAGTTCACGTAGATAAAAATGTAAACCCAATTGCAAGTGAAAAACCGCCGCATCAAACAGTGCTTGTCGCTCAAGCTTTTGACGAGACTGAGATTCATTTAAAAACCTGATTATCGCGCCAGCATGAGCAAGCTTTTGATTTACTAACGATAGGTGGCTAATTGACATGTTTAAACTGACTGAGAGTTTAGAGAGGGGCAGCAATCATCCGGCCAGATGATCGCTGCTTGCGTTATTTTTGCACCTTCCATTTGCCACCGTCATAAAACGCCTTCCATCCAGTGGCCTTACCATTCACTTCGGTTTGGACGTACTGCTCCTTGGTTTTACGACTAAAGCGGATAATGGCTCTATTGCCGTCTGGATCTTTTACCGGTGCGGACAATAAAAAGTGATATTTTGGATCTATCTGATCTTTATAAGGTAATAATTCCTCGACCAATGGCGCGCGTGTCTCGCGGTTTTTCGGGAATTGGCTTGCAGCAAGGAACAATCCAGCAGCCCCATCGCGCAGCACATAATGGTCATCAACCTTTTCGCAGCGTAACTCCTGCATCACAATTGGATCGACCTTTGGTGGCGCTGCTTCGCCACTTTTGAGCAATTTGCGCGTGTTTTTGCATTCGCTGTTGGTGCAGCCGAAATATTTACCAAAGCGACCGGTTTTAAGCTGCATTTCACTGCTGCATTTATCGCACTCAATCGTTGGGCCTTCGTAACCTTTCAGGCGATAACTGCCCTGCTCAACTTCGTAGCCGGCACAATCCGGGTTGTTGCCACAGATGTGCAGCTTGCGATTCTCATCCAGCAAGTACGAATCCATCGCCGAGTTGCATATTTTGCAGCGATGCTTGGCACGCAACTGGCGTGATTCAGCCTCTTCATCGGCATCCGCATCGATAACTTCATCGCCAGAAACCAGATTCATGGTGTTCTTGCAGCGCTCTTTGGGTGGAAGCGCGTAGCCAGAGCAACCCAGAAACACGCCCGTGCTGCCGGTGCGAATCTGCATATGGCGCCCACATAAACCACAGGCGATATCGGTATCAGTAGGATCGTTCGCACGCATTCCCTTCGCACTACTGGAAGCCAAAGTCAGCTTTTTGCTAAACCCTGCATAAAATTCATCGAGCAGAGAGCGCCAGTTTTTCCCGCCTTGCGCAACTACGTCCAAGGACTCTTCCATGCTCGCCGTAAAACCATAATCCATAAGGTCATCAAAGCTTTCAACCAAGCGCTCGGTGACTATGTCACCCATTTTTTCCGCATAAAAACGGCGGTTTTCCTGACGGACATAGCCGCGCTCTTGAATAGTGGAAATGATGGACGCGTAGGTTGAAGGGCGGCCGATAGCGCGCTTTTCTAATTCCTTCACCAAGCTGGCTTCGGTGTAGCGGGCCGCTGGTTTGGTGAAATGTTGTTGTGGATTGAGCTTCACCAGGGGAAGTACCTGACCCACCTTGATGTCCGGTAACACCACATCTTCGTCTTTCTTGGCAACTTGCGGACTGACTTTGGTGTAGCCATCAAAACGAATTACACGGCCGCGGGTACGCAGCTCATAATCTCCCGCTTCAACCACCACACTGGTGCTGGTGTATTCCGCCGGAGTCATTTGACAGGCTACAAACTGTTGCCAGATCAAGCCATATAGACGCTCCGCGTCACGCTCCATGCCGCTCAATTGATTGGGTAATGCACCAACGTTAGATGGGCGGATCGCTTCATGCGCTTCCTGTGCGCCATCCTTGCTTGAATAAATAGTGGGCGATTCCGGCAAATAACGCTTGCCGAAATTCTCAAGAATATATTCGCGACAGGCTTCAACCGCCTCTTTGCTCAAATTGGTCGAATCAGTACGCATGTAAGTGATATAGCCAGCCTCGTAAAGACGCTGGGCCATCATCATAGTCTTTTTAACCCCAAAACCCAGGCGTGTACTTGCAGCTTGTTGCAGGGTGGATGTAATGAACGGGGCGGACGGTTTGGATTGGGTTGGCTTATCTTCCCGGCTGACCACCTTGTAAGCTGCACCTTGCAGGGCTTTGACTGCAGCCATCGTCTGAGCTTCATTGACGGGCTTAAATGCATCATCGCCTTGTTTTTTCACTTCAAAGCTAGTGGCTTGGCTTTTGTCGGCCTGTAGATCGGCAAAAAGTGTCCAATATTCCTCTGGGATAAAGGCACGAATTTCGCGTTCACGCTCTACCACCAAGCGCACCGCTACCGACTGAACACGGCCGGCGGACAGCCCGCGCGCTACTTTTTCCCAGAGTAATGGCGATACCATATAACCAACAACACGATCCAAAAAGCGGCGAGCCTGTTGGGCGTCAACACGGTTTTGATCGATCGGCCCAGGCGTTTTAAACGCATTTTGGATCGCTGTTTTGGTGATTTCGTTGAACACGACACGACGATAGCGGGATTCGTCACCGCCAATTGCCTCGCGCAAATGCCAGGCTATGGCCTCTCCCTCTCTATCCAAGTCGGTTGCGAGATAGACCATATCGGCCTTCTCCGCGAGCTTCTTGAGCTCTTCAACCACTTTTTCTTTACCCGGAAGAATTTCGTACTGCGCCTCCCAACTATTTTCCGGGTCAATTCCCATCCGGTTGATCAATTGGCTTTTGCTCTTTTTGGCTTGATAAGCAGCTTTGTCCTCTGCCGACATTTTGCGTGTCGCCGCCGCTTGTTTGGCGCGCTCTTTGGCATCAACGGGCTTGGCACCGCCGCTGGTGGGCAAATCGCGAATATGGCCGATACTGGACTTAACGACAAAATCGCTGCCCAGATATTTATTAATGGTTTTTGCCTTGGCAGGCGACTCAACGATAACTAAGGATTTACCCATGGCAGTTAGAAATATCTCTATAAATAGAAGGCTGTGTAAAGAGCTGAAAAATGCGCCAAACAATTACAGCAGCGTCCCCAGGGCGGGTTAAACTAGCAGTGAAGGTGCGCATATATAAGTCTTGAATCCCAAGGGGTCAAGCTATAATTTCCAGCATGACTTATAGTCGAGCATTAATGGATGCGCAAAACTTAACTGCACAGAATGTATCTTTTTACATTAAATAACTATCATATGTTATTGTTATTTAAGGTAATTAAATTTTTAAAAACTTAGGGACAAGAAACCGACAATCGTCCAGAACCTAACTTCACTTGCCTTAGTAGATTTCCGCATGGCCTTGATTGTGAGTCTCGTTTTTTTGATGCTGCTAACACTTTTTGGTGTTAGCGTATTGCGCAACATCCAGCAGCGTCAGCGCCATCGCCGGTTGGAGCAGCGTCGCCTGCGTGTCCAAGTCGAAGAATTGACTGAGATTGTCAATTGCCTCCAACAGACACTTCCCAATCGGGCTATCACCAAGCACATCAATGACATGATAGTTTCTGTAAAGCAGCAAATGCTGGCACTTGAAGATCAGAATCGTGAGCATCTTGAAGCAGCGATTCTCAAGACGGAGCTTTACTCCGAAGAGCTCCTCGATCCAAAACATAGACACAGAACTAGTTACCAGCGTGATAGTGATGCGCAGATTGCCAAGACCCAGCTGTACCTCAACGAGGCAATGCAGCTTGTTATGAAGCTTGCCGCTCAGGGTACGATTAATGAAGTTGAGTTGGATGCATACCTCTTAGAGCTGCGGTGGGCCTATTTGATGGTTCCGGTCATGTCTTATATTGGCCAGGGCGATAAATCTATCGCGATAAGTGACCGTTTTTCAGGAATGGCCTTTTACCGCAAAGCACAGCAGCTGTTGATAGAGTCGATGCATCAGGATCCTCGCCGACTCCAAATGATCAAGGAGTTGAGCGAAATGGTTGATGGCGATCGTGCCGGACTAAGCCGGAACTTAGTCGATTCCGGTTCCGCTATGTAAAAATCATTCTGTAGCTGGAAATTCAGTCTGATGAAGCTTTGTCAGCATTTCAATCAACAAATCCAACATCTCGGTGCTCTCTCTTTCCTGCCAAAAAACACAAACACCGAGGCTGCTCGAGCTGATGGCTGGAACTGATGCGGGCAACTTTGGCAGGTAGGCCTTAAGAATGTTGCAAGTCTCCTCGCTCGCGTGGATATCGGTTTGCCAATCCCATTCCAGATGAAAGTTTCTCTCATGTATATAGGTGGTTCGCATTAAGATCCACTCAGATATTGCGGCAGTCTTAGGCGGTGGCGGAAGATAATAAACTGGCAGAGTTGCCGCTTGTTCCATATCTGTTTTTAATGCAGGCAGACGTCGCATACTAAAGCGCACGCCGTGATTGGTTGCGTAAAGGCGTAGCTTTTCTTTTCGCTGTTGGGCCGGGCTTGGTCGTAGCATGGAAATCGGGCCGAGCACGAGTGCAATAGCGAGAATTAAAATAACAAAAAACCAGATATTCATCGAAATCCTTAAAACTTTGTGAGCTAGCAACTAGGCTTAAGCGAGTGATAGTGACTAATAAAGAGGATGCGAATCATGTCAGAGAATATCAGCTACAAACATATCATTGTCGGCGTAGATCTCTCGGAGGACTGCCCGCCAGTTATTCGTCGCGCTGCTGCTCTTGCGGAAGCCTGCAAGGCCAAGCTAACCTTGGCTTACGTACTTGAGCCTATCGCATTTGCTTATGGCGGCGATATGCCGGTGGATTTATCCGGTGTGCAAGAGCAACAAGTTCAGAAGGCTGAATCTGAATTGGCGCAACTTGCTAAATCAACCAGTTACCCCATCCTGCAACAGCATGTGCTGGTCGGGCAACCCGCAGCCGAACTACATTACCTTGCCGAACAGGAGTCGGCAGATTTAATTGTAGTTGGAAGCCACGGCCGCAAGGGGTTCGCCTTATTGCTTGGATCAACCCCGAACAGTGTTTTACACGGGGCGACCTGCGACGTACTTGCCGTGCTGGTGAAAAAACAAACCGGTGAGGCTTAGGCTTCGCCGGTGGCGCAGCAAGCGTGACATTACTCCTGCTGCATATCCTCCAATTCAGCCCAGCGTTCGAAGCAATCATCCAACTGCTGTTGTGTCTTCGCCAGTTCTTGCAGTTTTTGTTCTACAACTGCCGGCGGCTGGCTATAGAAATCGCTCGCGTTGGTAAGGGTTTGCAGCGCATTTAATTGCTTTTCAATTAACTCAATTTTCTGCGGCAACTCATCAAATTCTTTTTGAAATTTGTAGCTGAGTTTTTTGAGTTTTGCAGGCGCCTTGCTAGTAACCTGCTCAACCGGTTCTATTTTTTTGGTGTCGATTATTGGCGCATTGGTCGCTGGCGCAGGCAATTCGTCGGCTTGGGTCCACTTTCCGCCCTGACGAATCCAGTCATCATAGCCGCCCACATACTCAATCACATTGCCGCGCCCTTCAAAGGCGATAACGCTGGACACTATATTATTCAAAAATGCACGATCGTGACTGACTAGTAAGAGTGTGCCGGTGTATTCAGTGAGAATATCTTCAAGCAGCTCAAGCGTTTCCACATCCAGATCATTGGTGGGTTCGTCCAACACCAGTAAATTAGCTGACTTACTGAATAATTTAGCGAGTAAGACCCGGTTGCGCTCGCCACCCGATAAGGCTCGCAAAGGTGTGCGTGCCCGTTCACCGCTAAACAAAAAATCGCTCAGGTACGAAAAAATGTGTTTGGATTTGCCATCGATATCGATAAATTCACGCCCACCGGCGATGTTGTCGACCGCATTTTTATTGAGATCCAATTGGTCACGCAGCTGATCAAAATACGCCACCTCCAAATTAGTACCCAGTTTCACACTGCCCGATTGCGCTTGCAGCTCCCCGAGAATTAATTTCAGCAACGTGCTTTTGCCTGCGCCATTGGCGCCGACCAAACCTATTCGATCGCCCCGCATAATACGTGTCGAAAATTGGTTGACGATTTTTTTATCGCCCCATGAATAAGATACATCGACCAAATCAGCAACCAACTTGCCCGAGTCACCGCCAGACGCCAGTGTAAAATTGGCTTTACCAACGACTTCGCGGCGTTGTGAACGTGTTTCGCGGAGCGCTTTCAGGGCACGCACGCGACCCTCATTGCGGGTGCGACGCGCTTTAATACCTTGGCGAATCCAGACTTCTTCCTGCGCCAGACGCTTATCAAATAATTCATTGTGACGGGCCTCATCTGCCAATGCTTGCTCGCGGTAGACCAAAAAGCTGGCGTAATCGCCCTCCCAGTAACGCAGGTGTCCACGGTCCAGCTCACCGATATGTGTCGCCAATGCTTGCAATAAAGAACGGTCATGGGTGATAAACACCAGCGCGCCGTTGTAATTGAGTAACTGTTTTTCCAGCCATTCGATCGCGGCGATGTCCAAGTGGTTCGTAGGTTCGTCAAGCAACAATACGTCGGGTTCAATTACTAATGCGCGCGCCAAAGCCACGCGGCGGCGCCACCCTCCGGAAAGTTCGCGCATATAGCGCTCGGCGGGTAAGTCGAGGCGAGAGATAATTTCATCTACTTTCTGCTGCAATGCCCAGCCGTCGTTGGCTTCAATCTCGTGCTGCAAAGCCGCCATACGCGCTAGCTGGCTATCGCTGATCTCATGTGCGTGTGAGAGCGAGCGGTATTCCGCCAGCAACTCGCCTACTCCCTTGGCTCCTGCAGCAACCGCATCAAACACCAACCGATCATCGGCTTCGGGTAGATCCTGTTCCAGGCGGGCGATGCGAATTCCGGTCTGGCGAATGACTTCACCTCGATCCAAATCAACTTCACCATCGAGCACTTTCAGCAAACTGGATTTGCCCGTTCCATTTCGCCCGATCAGACAGAGCCGCTGGCCGCGCTCGA
This sequence comes from uncultured Cellvibrio sp., assembly GCA_903858205.1. Taxonomy (GTDB): domain Bacteria; phylum Pseudomonadota; class Gammaproteobacteria; order Pseudomonadales; family Cellvibrionaceae; genus Cellvibrio. The sequence continues at coordinate 3,264 of CAIOHY010000631.1, read as the reverse complement.
TTGTGAGGTCAACGCCGTCGAGGAGCACTTGCAGGCCGTAACTGAGGCCGGCTTTTTCAATTTTAATCAAAGACATATAAGAAATAATTCAGGTAGTTTTTCAACGAAAATGAGACTGGCAGAAGCACCAATGGGCTGTTATTCTCAAATGAGGTTTAGCTAAGTGCTAAGGTGATTCATGGAACCGACGAGATTGATCCTGAGGCTCGCGCAGCCGACACAAAAGTGCCGCATCATATCCCACCAGAAAGGCATAACCAACCCGCCTGGGTTTGATAATAAGTTGAGGTGTCCATGAAGTTTTCAAAAATACTGTGGCCGGTAGCCCTGAGTGCCAGCGTATTCGTTGGCAGTACAGCCTTTACTTGCGCCCAGGCGACAACTACATCACCAACAAAACCCGCAGTTAAAACAGCGCCCGCCAAAATCGATCAACGCCAAATCGAACGGCAGAAGTATGCTCAGGCACAAAGCGCGCTTAACGCAAAAAGAATGACGGAATATCGCAGCCTGGTTAAACAGCTACAGCATTACCCGTTACTGCCCTACCTTGAATATCAGGAACTCACTCCGCGCTTGATCAACTTACCCAAGCAAGAGGTGGAAACTTTTTTTGCGCGTTACCCTGATTCTTTTTTGTCTGAACGTTTGACGCATCGTTGGTTGCGCACGCTGGCACAGCGCGAGCGATGGAGTGATTATCTTAAATTTTACGATAAACGCTTAACTGATCCGGAGCTTGCTTGCTTGCATTTACGCGCACGTTTGGCAACCGGCGACAAAACCGCATTAAATGATGTCGCTCCGCGCTGGAATATTGAGCAAGCGCAATCCAAAGCCTGCGATCCCGTATTTGCTGAGTGGAAAAAAGCGGGAATGATGACCCCTGAGCTGATTTGGGAGCGTCACCTCAAGGCAGTGATCGCCGCCAATAAAGGATTGGCAAACTATTTAACTAATTTGTTGCCCGCTGTAGACCGACCTATGGCGACGTTATTGCAGCAGGTCGATGCGAATCCGCGCTTGCTCAAACAAACGGGAAAATTTTCCAAACAGTCGCCCAAAATGAAAACCGTCATTCTGCACGGTTTGGAAAAGCTGGCACGCACGCACGCGAAAGAAGCCCTTGCGCTTTGGCACACCTACGACGCGCAACAGTTGTTTGATGATGGCGATAGAGTAAACCTGAAATACCACATCGCGCTGCGCTTGCTGCATCAAGATCATGAAGTTGACGCCGAAAAATTAGTCGCTTCCACGCCCAACCTAACCCGCGTTGATCTGCTTGAGTGGTTGCTGCGCGAATCTTTACGGAAGCAGGATTGGCAGCGCGTCAATGAATGGCTGGCACGGCTACCGGACGATGCGCGCAAAGCCGAGCGCTGGCGTTACTGGCAGGCGCGCACCATGGAAGAGTTAGACATAAAAGACCTGCATGGTGAAACAGCCGCCAATATATACAACAGCCTGGCACCAGCAAGAAGTTTTTATGGTTTTTTGGCAGCGGATAAAACCGGGGTGAATTATCACTTGTTGGATCGTCCCATGACGTTCACAAACGACCAAATCGCTGCAGTAGAAAATGCGCAAGGCATATTGCGCGCGCGCGAATTTTTTGCGCGCGGCGAGCTGGGGGCTGCCAATCGTGAGTTTTTCCACACTACCCGCCGCATGCCATTGGAAAAAATGGTGATTGCCGGACGACTGGCCGAGAAGCTGGGCTGGTATCGCAACGGAATTCAGGTGATGGCTGATGCGCAGTACTGGGATGACCTAGAGGTGCGTTTCCCCATTGTCTACAAAGAACATGTCACAAAAGCAGCGCAACAAACCTCGGTAAATCCACTCTTTATTTTTGCTGTAACACGCCAGGAAAGCGCGTTTGTGCACGATGCGAAATCAACCGCCGGCGCTGTAGGATTAATGCAATTGCTGCCGTCAACAGCCAAACAAACGGCACAAAAAAATGGTTTGAGTTTTACGCCGCAAGATTTAGTGAAGCCTGATAAAAACATCGCATTGGGCAGTCGCTATTTAGATCATCTGCTCGACGTATTTGATGGAAACAGGATACTTGCTGCTGCCGCTTACAATGCGGGGCCGACGCGAGTAAAAAAATGGCTAAATAAAGATAAGGGGGCTCAGCTGCCTTACGACGTATGGATTGAGACCATTCCCTACAAAGAAACCCGCGGCTACGTACAAAATATACTGTCCTTTTCAGTGATATATGCGTATCGCCTGGGCCAAGAAACTGATTTTGTCACTCAGGCTGAAGCCACGCGCCAACTCTAAAACGCTCTATCGACCAGACAGAAAAAAGCCGCGCCGGAATTAACCAGGCGCGGCTTTTTTAGTCACTGCTTGCTCAGCGCAATTTTCCTTTCAAATATTCACGCAATCGTTTTTGTACAACCGAGGCTAGGTCATCGGGTTGAAACTTGGATAAAAAATCATTACAGCCCACTTTTTCTACCATTGCTTTATTAAAACTACCACTTAGCGATGTATGCAACACAACGTACAAGTCTGCCAGAGCCGGGTCTTTACGCACCTCGGCAGTCAACCGATATCCATCCATTTCCGGCATTTCAGCATCAGTGATTAGCATTAAAATTTCTTCGGTAACTTTGCGGCCAGACGTTGCCCATTGTTGCAGCATTGTTAGTGCCTGCAAGCCGTCTTGAACTGACAGTACTTCTATTCCAATGTTGTTCAAGGTTTCGCGTACTTGTTTTACCGCGGTTGGCGAGTCTTCGGCGAGCAACACTTTGAGCTTTCTCTTTTTGGCTTCTGAGGCTAAATCAGAATCCAGCACTTCGTCCGAAACAGTTGTGTTATAGGGAATGATGTCAGCAAGCACCCTCTCAACATCAAGAATCTCCACTAACTGGTCATCTATTTTGGTGATCGCTGTTAGAAAATGACTGCGGCCCGTTCCTTTAGGTGGAGGAAGAATAAGCTCCCAATTTAGATTAACGATCCGGTCAACCGCGCCAATTAAAAATGCCTGAACCGAGCGGTTGTATTCGGCCACAATCAAGTTTGCGCTTGCCAGCTCTGTGAGTTCGCTCATGCCGATTGCCGCGCGCAGGTCAATCACAGGAACGGTTTGCCCACGCAAATGGGCAACGCCACGAATATGGGGATGGCTATGCGGTACATGTCGCAGCAGCGGGACTTTCACTACTTCCTGCACCTTGAAGACATTAATCGCAAACAGCTGTCTTCCGCCTAAGCGGAACATCAGTAGTTCCAGGCGAT
>CAIOHY010000630.1 GCA_903858205.1 uncultured Cellvibrio sp. | reverse complement strand
CGTGGCGCTTCGGGGCTGGAGATGTACCACCCGGAATACGACGAGCTAAGTGCGGCGGCGCCGTTACCGATGGAAGTGTCGCTGACGCCGATTTACCCCGCTACCGAAGGTCTGACCCAGCCGCGCATGCGCTCACTGGCGCAACAGGCCTTGAGTTGGCTCGACAAACATGCGCTCAAAGAGTTGTTGCCCGAGGTCGTAAGACGCCAACTGAACCAGTCTTCACTGGCCGATGCCTTGCGCTATCTGCACCAGCCGCCGACCGATGCGAACATCCAGCAGTTAATGGAGGGAGAGCATCCCTTCCAGCAGCGTCTTGCCTTTGAAGAATTGCTGGCGCACCACTTGAGCCTGCTGCTGTTACGCCGTGAGACCCAAGCCGATGGCGCTACCCGTTTGAATTTGGATGCGGCTTTACAGCAGCGGTTTTTGGCTCAGTTGGGATTTGATCTGACCCGCGCCCAGAGTCGCGTGGTCAGCGAAATTGCCGCCGATCTATCCAAGCCGATTCCCATGTTGCGGCTAGTGCAGGGCGATGTGGGTTCGGGCAAAACTGTGGTGGCCGCGCTTGCGGCATTGGCCGCTGTGGCGAGTGGTAAACAAGCGGCGATTATGGCGCCGACCGAGATTCTCGCTGAGCAACATCGGCTTAACTTTGGCAAATGGCTGTCGCCACTGGGCATTCAACTTGGCTGGCTGACGGGCAAGTTAAAAGTGGCCGAGCGGCGCACCCAGCTGGCGGCTATCGCCAGTGGTGAGGCGCAGGTGGTGGTGGGAACCCATGCGCTGTTTCAAGAGGCGGTGGCATTTGCCAATCTGGGCTTGATTGTGATCGATGAACAACATCGCTTTGGTGTACATCAGCGCTTAACCCTGTCAGAAAAAGGTACGAATAGTGATGAAAATCGGCGATCTGGCTTGCTTCGCCCCCATCAACTGATTATGACGGCGACACCCATCCCACGCACCCTGGCGATGAGCGCCTACGCCGACCTGGATTGTTCCGTGATAGACGAGCTTCCGCCGGGGCGCACACCGATCACGACCGTTGTGATTAGCGATAACCGCCGCGAAGAGGTAGTCGAGCGAGTGCGGCTCGCCTGCGAGCAGGGGCGTCAGGCGTATTGGGTATGCACACTGATCGAGGAGTCCGAAGCGCTTGAAGCGCAAGCGGCTGAGGCGACGTCAGCGAACCTCACCGAATCCCTGCCTCATCTGCGTATCGGTTTGATTCACGGGCGTTTGAAACCGGCAGAGAAAGAAGCGGTGATGGCGGCGTTTAAGGCCAATCAACTGGATTTGTTGGTCGCCACCACGGTGATTGAGGTGGGGGTGGATGTGCCCAATGCCAGTTTGATGATTATCGAGAACCCCGAGCGACTGGGTCTTGCGCAGTTGCACCAACTGCGTGGGCGGGTAGGGCGCGGTTCGGCGGCGAGCCATTGCGTGCTTTTGTACGGCTCGCCGTTATCGCACAACAGCCGCGAGCGTTTACGGGTGATGCGTGAAAGTAGTGATGGTTTTTATATCGCCGAGCAGGATTTGCTGTTGCGCGGCCCCGGTGAAGTGTTGGGAACCCGCCAAACCGGTGAGATGCAATTTAAAATCGCCGATTTACAGCGCGATAGCCATTTATTGTCCTCGGTCAAAGACGCAGCGCTCTTGCTGATGAGCGACTATCCGGAACTGTGCAGCCAACTGGTTTTACGCTGGCTCGGTGAGAACCAGCGCTATTTGCAGGTGTGAGGGCAGGATTGAACCGGCGTTGGCGGATGTTTTTCTCTGTGCGCGAGAAGGGTTTCTTTTTTCCATCTGCCTCGCAGATTCTTCCAGCAGATTGGCCTGTACGCCCCCAAAATTGAACTATGCTTGAGAAGAACGTTTGCTGGGAAACTATCTGCCCTGTGGGCCGTGTTGCTTGAGCATGTGGGAGCGCTTGGCTCTCGCCTGTGCACCTTCACCACATCCGGCGAGCAGATAGTTAACCCTATGTATGTCAACCACTTCGAATTAATAAAAGGAGTAGGCCGTGCCAGTCCCTACCAGTGTTCAATCGTTACTCAACAAACAAAATGTGCATTATCAGGTTTCTGAGGTGCCAGTGAATGAGAATGAGAGATCGCTCTTGCACGACCAGCATCTTCGCACTATGAGCGCAGCTAAATCAGTCATCCTGCAGGATGGAAAAGGGCGCGTACAGGTAATCTACGCCGCCGACCGACTGCTTGATCTCAAAGCGGTTAATCGCCAGTTGGGGCGTGAACTTCATGCCGCCAAGCCGGAAGATATCCAAAAGTTCTGTGTGTCCCACAATCTGCAATCTATCCCTGCACTGCCAAAATTGGCTGGATTGCTGACGCTGATTGACCGGAGTTTGGTGGATCGCAATGAGTTATTGGCTGACTCCGGCGATGAACAACAGCTCTTGCGGTTTAGTCGTGAAGAGTTCCGCCAGATTATGGATGACGCGACTATTTGCGATATTGCCGTGCCGCTTGAGCCGCTAGAAATTGATGACACCAGTGTGAGTGAT
>CAIOHY010000629.1 GCA_903858205.1 uncultured Cellvibrio sp. | reverse complement strand
GGGCACGTAACAGTCCTTCAAACTGCTGCGGTTCTTACACCTAATCTACGCCACTCGCCACAACGCATTAGCTCCGAATCTTACCAACAAAAACCCAATTAAATACTATCCCACAACCAACCGCCAACCAAAATTACACCCTATTACCACCCTACCCATTCACACCCCTCAAAAAAAAATCGCAAAAAAAAAGCCCAGCGCATTGGCCGGGCAAACCTGAGGGACAAACAAAACAACGTTAAAACTGATTAAAAAATAAGATCGCTATTTTTATCACTGTTGCATTCGAATCACCGCAATTAGAACCTATTAAAGAAGTTCCATGCGCCGGAGCTGTAGAACGACGGTTGAGTATGCCCACCGTTGAACGAACACCAGACAACAGGTTTACCTGCTGCACAATTTTGATACTCCACACAGGGAGATGGCTGCACAGGCACAGTCGTGTTAGAGCAACCGTTAGCTCTGACATAAGCATCGCGGGCTTGAGCACCAGAGCTTTGGCTTACCACAGTGTCGTTATTGCCGTGCGCAATCCAGGCCGCAGTCGCTGAACCGCTATCCACATGAGGCGTCAAGAAGGCACCTGATACGGGCGCGATAGCACGGAAAGTGGTTGGCAACTCGCGGCCCACTGCAAATGACATCATGCCACCGTAACTCCAACCGGTAGAGAAGATACGGCTTTCGTCGATACACAGGGATGACTTCAGCTGCGTTAGCATCGACTGCAAGAAAGCTATGTCGCGGCCATTGGCATTTGTCCATCCGTCGGTGCCGGCGGCACGATCAGGCGCCACGAAAATCGCACTGCTATTAGAGAGGCTTTTCATACCGTAGTAGCCTTGACCTACAACATCGTTCGCACTACCACCACGCCAGTGCCAACCGAAGACCAACTTGTAGGGATTGTTCTGGTTGTAGTTGCTCGGGATATCCAACACGTATTCGCGATTCAAACCATTAACGTTAATGGTGCGACGCCCATTGGTTAATTTAGCCGGGGCACCACAGCCAGTAGAACCGACACGAGATGACGAACTGCTAGCGACCGATGATATGCTCGACGCGACAGAACTGCTTGAACGAGGCTCGCCAGTGACGCTACCGAAATTGATGTAACCTTCGCAATGCAACCATTCGCTGGGCGCACCGCCACCGCAACGGTTATTGCCCCAAGCGCCAGTATTTTCTGCCTGCGCTTCTGCTTGACGGGTTACGCCGTTAACGTTGACGTAATCGATACGTACATCGGCATTGCCGCCATCATCATTGGCAAAGGTCACAACCACGTCGCCAACCAGAGCCGTTTCTACCGTGTAATTGTTCATGACGGTGCTCAACGTCCAGGACTGTACCTCAGTACCACCTACGCTGAGAGTGATGGATTCGGTCGCTGTTGTGCCAAGTGCACGCACGGTAATAGCATTACGAGCACCTGTCGGAATAGATGATGCAGCTAGCGATGAAGCGGGGCGCGACGATGAACTTAATGCAACGGAAGAACTGATTCTTGATGATGAAACAACAGCAACGGATGAGCTGGAGCGCGAAGAACTCACCACAGGTCTGCTGCTTGCCGCTGAACTTGCCGGTGCGGCTGAACACAGTGTGCCATTAATTTGCGGGCGCTCGGCAGTAGCGCCATTTTTTACTCCTTGAAAACCGAATGACACAGTTTGCCCTGCGGCAATGCTGCCATTCCAGGAGACGTTGGTTGCAGTGTAAGGATTGCTACCCGACAGGTTTGCATTCCAACTACTGGTCACACGGTTATTGGCGTACTGCCAATTCACACTCCAATTATTGACTGACGCCGCTGTGTCATTTTTTATTTGAATACTTGCGACGAAACCATTGCTCCATTCGTTATCGATTTGATAGGTACAAGCTGCCGATGCAGTCTGAGCCACTGCAGCCAGTGCAGTTGCCATACCGAGAAATACAAGTGGTCGTTTTAATTTCTGCAGCCGCTGATTTGGGCTGTATTTACATGCGTTCATGATTTTATTCCTTCATAAAAAAGGGATGAGAAAATCGCGAATACCGAACATTAAATCGCGATGCCTAAGTAGGGTTTTCTGACGATCGTAAACTTTTATTTTTTTATT
>CAIOHY010000628.1 GCA_903858205.1 uncultured Cellvibrio sp. | reverse complement strand
GCATTTTTGAAAAATTTTGACCTGCTGCCTACCAATCTCCACGTTAATAGTGCAAATCCAAGCGGGATAAGAAACATACCACCACGGGTGACATGAAATAGAATATTCAACAGCTCGGCATTTGTTAGTGTTGTCAAAAAGAAAAGCTCCAAGAGCCAAATGCTCAAGGAAAACAACAGAAAGGCTAGAGCCTTAGCGGCAGGATTGTCCTTTTTTGAAAAGGCCAAGCCTGCCAAGCCAAGGTCAAACAGTGCCGTAATTAAGTACTGGATCATTCTTTTCTATGATTTCCACTTTACTCTTAATAAAGTCCCTACATTTATTAACATCAGAGCAGATCATGAGCACTGTCTTAAAGTTAAGATGGGGGTACGCTTTTTCTTCTGAAGCGAGTTTGCCTCCGAACATTTGGTAAAACTTGATATGTTCCGTGCGAACAGCAACGACAATGTTGCTTGCATTCTTTCTTACCGCTTGCTCTACGGCAGTCCCCAACAGAAGAAATCTTGCGTGAATGCCGCCTCGTCTTTGAAATTGTGGGTCTATTACAAATTTGTTGGGCTCTAAAAATATACCATCATACCCAATGGTATTGCGTAGTTCTTTCTCAAAGCAGTCCATGATGGGAATGTTTAGTCCTTGATTTGGCTCATAAACACACGCCCTGATTGAGCCGACAACTTGGTTTCGATAGTACGCAAGAAAACAAGTGCTGTTAGGTTTGTTATCGTACTCATCGATAAATTTTAAGGAAGAGTTTTCTTCAATATAGCCCTCAGCACTATAGCTTCTATAACGCATTGTATACACCCTATCTAGCATCGGTCCCTTTGCGATTACGCTGTAATAATCACTTTGTTGGTTTGATTGAGTTTGAATTGCTGTAGTTGACATGTGAAACCTCGCTATTGTGTTTACATTGGATTGCGATCATGGGCGCGTAAAAAAACCACTTTGGATGCTTTACGCGACACCGGGTTGGTATTGACGACATAGTCGAATTGGGTCTGGCGTCAAACTCCATTATGCTCAAAATTTATGCGACCTAAAACAACACTTTAAAACTTCATATCTAAGTGGTTGAATGAGGTGCTAGGTTTGGCTTTTGATAGTATTTTGTCGCTTAGATTTATGTTGATGTTCGCGTTGGCTGTGTATTGATGCGACAATAACGTTGGAGTGTGTAGTGCCTGGCTAATATCAAAGGAGAAAAATGTTTTAGGGAAGTAGCTTTCAGTGAACCCAAGGTCCGCGAGTGATGACAGATAACCACAAAAACCACCGTGAATCAGAAAGCGCTGAAACGCTATTTCATGATATAGCCACACCCCTCTTAGTTGCGAAAATGAAAGCGGGGCTTCTGGCATCTTACATGCCGCGATTAATCCAGACATTGTCTGAATCGCCTGATTTATCCCATCTATTACCCGATGACAAAAAAATAATTGAGGCGTTAATCAGTGCGCCCGACATCATGGTGGCCAACCTCGATGTGGTTCAGAGAAAAATAAATCGACTATCAGACTCTGTGCTGCACCAAGCGAATAATTTTAGTGCTTGCCCTGCGAGTGATAGTACGACTGTCAATTCTCACAAGGGAATCGAGGATGCGCCAACAACTATCAGTGAAAGAACTGTTGCGATAAAAACGATCCTGTTGGTAGACGATGAAATGGTGCACCGGGATATAGGTGCAAGCTTGTTATCACCGCATTATCAAGTGGACTTTGCCGAAAATGGTTTGGAAGCCATTCGTAAGTGCGAACAAAAGCAATATGATTTAATTTTGATGGATTTGCATATGCCCAAAATGAATGGTCAGCAGGCAACCATGGCGATACGCGCACATAGCAACAACCAAACGATTATTTTTGGATTGACCAGTTTACCCTTGGGAGCCAATCAGTCTGGATTGGTTGCCAAAGGTTTTACGGATTTTATTGAGAAGCCACTGACGATGAAGGGATTGCAAAATGTATTGCGAGCATACACTCGCCATGCGTAAGAAAAATTACCTCCTAATCCCTTTCAACGAGCCGGTTATCCATGGGAATAATGATTAAAAAAATACAGCGCCCGCATTTTTTTTGTTTCGTCAGTTTGTTTATGGGCGCTAACTACAGCGCCGTGGCTTGGTCGCAAAGTACAACAAACCCTGTTTTGGAAGAGGTGATCGTCACAGCGCAAATGCGCGATGAAAGCGCGCAATCAATCCCTCTTGCTTTAGGTGCCTACGACAAAACATTTATTGATAGGGTCGGTGCTAGTTCTTTAACTGATATGGAATCGGCTATTCCGAATATTAATTTTGGTCGTGGTGATAGGAATACGCGCGGTGAGATTGCGATACGTGGAATCGGCGATTATTCCCGTAATATCGGCACCAATGCTCGAGTGGCCGTTTATATCGATGGTGTGCTGACAGGGCGCTCCTCCAGCTTTGACCAAAGTTTGTTGGATGTCGCGCACATTGAAGTATTGCGGGGCCCGCAAGGCACTTTAGCGGGCACCAATGCGTTAGCAGGGTCCATCAATATTGTTACGCAAAAACCGGTGGACTATTTTAATGTCGAGTTCCTTGCCGATACTGGCAGTGACAATTTGCAGTCACTTAGCAGCACAATTAATTTACCACTCACCGCGGATTTATTTGCCAGGTTGTTAGTGGGTTCTACCCGACAAGATGGTTATATCGATAACATTACTCTTGAGCGTGATCTTCAGGGAATTAACAGAGATGTCGCGAAATTGAAATTTCGTTATGTGGGTGTTGAGGATTTACTACTGGATATCGGTTTCGATTATTTGAAGGATGATGATCACTCAACAAACGCGGAAGCTCTCGCCAACGGAAATTTTAACGGTTTTAGCCTGGCGCCGTCTCCATTTATAGTAGCTCACAATGCCGATGAGTCTGAGCAGCGCGAATTAAAAGGCGCTACTGTGGAGGCGAGTTACGAAATGCCCGGCGATTTTCGATTGACCTCAATTACAGGTGTTCGAGCGAATGAATTTTCTGAAGTAAGCGAAGAGGATTATTCCCCCTTTGATGTTGCCTTCAGTCTTTTTGATGAGAAGAGCGATCAGATCAGTCAGGAGTTACGATTAGCGTCGCCCAAAGGCGAAAAAATCGATTATGTTATTGGTGCTTATTTTTTAGAGCAGGATATCTCGACCGAGCGCCGTGCCGTTACCGGTGCTTTGTTTCGCCCCGCACCTAATAAATCGGTACAGACGCCAGCATCCTCCGATGTGCAATCCTCTGCGTTTTTTGTTCACGGGAATTATTATTTTGATCCCCAATGGAGCATGACCGCAGGTGTGCGCTTGGTACATGAAACCAAAAAAATAGATTACACCAGCTTGGACAGCATAGGGTCCTTTATCGATGTAAATCACTTGCGCGATCAAAAAACCTTTGATGAGCCGCTACCCAAATTCGGTATTAATCTCCAGTTGACTCCCGATCTTTTGTTCTACACCAGCGTCGCGCGCGGTTATAAAAGCGGGGGATGGAATGCCGACTTTATTACCACGCTGGAGAATTTTGATTTTGAGCCTGAATATGCGATCAATTACGAGTTAGGCGCTAAGTCGATGTTCTTTGATAGGCGGCTCACAGTGAACCTGACGGGCTTTGTCACTAAATTTGATGATTTTCAAGTTTTCCAATTTGTGCCGACGCAATCGGCTGGAACAGTTTTGTCGCTCACTAACGCGGGAAAAGTCACAACTCAGGGGCTTGAGCTGGATATTAATGCATTGCTCACCGATCATCTTAGCGTGAGTTTCAATACGGCATTCACCCTAGCGCGTTTTGATGAGTTTAAAAACGGTGGAGGGTTAGGCGTTGATTATGATAATAACTATTTACCTTACGCGCCTGAGCATAGTTATTTTGTGGCGCTTGATTACAGCCGCGCGCTAATGCAGAAAGTAGAGGTCTATGGCCATATCGATTACGGCTATACCGATGATTATTTTTCCAATCCCAATAACACGCAGGACAATGCCATCCCCAATTATTTTTCTGCCAATGCCCGCCTTGGGCTAACTATAGATTCACAGTGGGATATTTCTCTTTGGATGAAAAACATCACCGACGAAACCAATCTGCGGCAGCGTTCGGTTTCATTCCTCGGCGTTCCGCGCGGTCTTTATAATCCACCTCGCAGTTACGGATTAGCCGTTAACTACGCGTTCAAGTGATGCTGCGTGCGTGGAAAACTGGTCGGCGCTTAGGTCGGTTATCTTGACGTGTGGGCGCTCCCAACAAAAGTTTGGGAGCGCTGAACTTGGTTTCCCGTAGTAAAAAATTAATCCTCCCCCTATGACGAAGCTTAAGGGAATGACTATGCCCAACTTCACAAATTCGTTGGCGATTTCTTCACTGCTAATTTGATAGTCTAGAAATATTCTGGCCATTCAGCTGCCATTTTTTAACGCCATTTAGATGTAGTAGTTCGCGTCGATAATCTCGCCGAGTTCCACGGTTGCAACTTGAGGTTGTGCTTTAATCCAGGCAAGGAGTTTGGTTTTGTCGGCCTCAGTTGCGGAACCGTAGCGCTTGCTTGAGCCGATAAAACCGGATAAACGTTTGCTAGATAGGCCGCCGCCAAATGCTAAACCTTCAGCGTTGATAGCGTCGATAAAAAAGCTATCCACAAATTGGCTGATGGTTTCGTCACTGAGATCATTTTTAAATTCGCATTCCAATTCAAAACCAAAGGTGGCGAACTCGTCCTGAAATAATTTTTTACGTAAACGTTTGCTGCGCTGCGGGGCTTTCTTTGCGTTTTCGGGTGTTGCTGTGGTCATGGTTTTACCTTTGTTTTAAATCACACTGAATAATTTTTATTTATGAGTCTAGTCGCCGAAGTTGGGTTAAATCGGCATTACTAACGCCATTTAAATCCATCAAGGTTGCGACTTGTTTTTCTAGCAATTCAACCCGGCTTTCGAGCTGCTGAATTTTTTGTTCCAACTGTAGGCTGTGCTCATCGTTGCCACTGCTGCCTCTGCCTGAACTTGCTGCGGAATTTTGCATGGCAGCGATGGCTGCTAAATCCGGTTTTCCGCACAGCAAATGCATGTAGCGGTCTTCGCGTTGGCCAATCTGGCGGGGAATGTGGACTACCACTGGTTTGGTTTTAGCGCAGAGTTGTTGCAGTTTTTCTTCCAGTGCTTGCGGGCTTGTAAACTCAACCATGCGTTGCGTGCGCGTTAAAATTTCGGCGATGGTTTGCGGGCCGCGCAACAGCAGTACCGTTAAAATCGCTTGGGTGGGTTTATCGACGCTGAGCACGCGGGTGAGGCGTTGGTCGTAGCGAGCGGCACGATTGCCGTAATCGACCGCTACAAAATTGCGATCCTGCAATTCACTCACAGCGCGCTGCACGGCGCCACTTTCGTAGTTGCTGATCGGCTCGCGGCTGGTTTTTTGGTTGCAGGCTAGTAACAGGCTGTTTAACGTCAATGGGTATTGGTCGGGTGTCGTGAGCTGTTTTTCCATCAGCGAACCCAACACTCGAGCTTCAATGGTATTGAGCAGGGCGGGCTCCTCTTGGGGAGTAGGGGTTTCTATCGGTTCCATTGCGCTGTCTCGGTCGTCGTCGGAGGGGCTGACACTCTACGCCAATGGGCTGTAAATTTCACGCTTTACAACCCTAAGCGTCATTTTGGATAAACGCGTCCGCCTCTTCATAGATGACTTCACTCACCAGTTGCTCCTGACTTTTATTCCGGCAGTCGATCACTATGTCGGCGTATTGCAAATACAACGGGCGCCGCTCGGCGTAGGCCTCGGCAAAGGTCTGGTCGGCCGGGCGTGCTATGCCACGGCTGTTCATGTTGTTAATGCGCTCTTCCAACAAATCGATACTGACATCGAGAAAAATAATCGGACCAAAGTGTTTCAGATGTTGCATGCCTTTCGCGCTGTAAACCGCGCTGCCGCCGGTGGCAATAATATGATTGGGATACTGCGCTTTAAGCAGGATTTGTTCTTCTGCTTCACGTAGCCCCAAATAACCCTGTTCCAGCAAAATATCCTGCAGGGTTTTGCGGTGCTCCAGTTGGATCAGTAAATCGGTATCGACAAAATCTTTGGCTAAACTTTTTGCCAGCAACAAGCCCAGTGTGCTTTTTCCCGCTCCGGGCATACCAATTAACGTCAGGCTTTGGTGATAGGGATTCATGGTATGTTCCTCTGTGTATGTGGGTCGAGTTTACCCTTTACCAATGACGGCTTGGCAACACAGAGGATGCCGTTGGTTTGCCAGGGGTTAATCAGGCATTGCAAAGATCTTCAAATGCATCCACAACGGCTTCTTCATCGGCCTCGGATAGCTCCGCCAAATCCATAATACAGGGCTCGTTTATGCCGAGAATTTCTTCAATCTCCTCAAAGGGCAGGTTGGCGTCAAGTGCATGTTTGACGTAGTTTTTCACGGCGGTGTGAATGGCAGCTTCATTGTCCCTTGCTGCCTGTAATTCGGTGACCGTTTGGTCAGTTAACCATTGGACAAAGGCCGTGCGGTCGGCGTCGGAGGTGTTGGTGCGGGCATCGTAATTCAAAAGGAGTTACCTCTATAGTGTCGAGAAGGCGCCAGTATAGAGGTTTTTAGTATTGCTAGACGAGCGCGGTGTCGTTCAGGTCGATTTCCTGTAGTGTGCAAGCAAGTTGTTCAATTTGAAGCGGGTCGCCGGTAAGACTTTCAATTAATCGTTCCATCAAATTTTTAAGATGGACGAGTTGATCGTATATTTGATCTTGCATCACACTGATTTCGACCAGTGACCAGCTTTCGGAATTGCTGTTATTTGAACTGATTGTCGTTAGCCAATCTTCTTGTTCGGGGTGCAGTATGCCACTCCGTACCACAGAAATGGCAAGCCGCCCCATTACCACTGCCACTGAGTGTATCAGCAGATTGTTGGAATAATTGAACAGCTGTTGCGCAAGGTCTTTTGCTATTTGAAATTGCACGCGCAACTTTTTTTGCCGTGCGATCAGTAGATCAATCGAAGGAAATTGTATGAGTGATGCGGTAGGTGGCGGTGCTTCTTTAAACAAGATAGCGGCTGCATTGTAAACAGATTCAAAATAAATATTGTCGCTGAGCTTTAGTGCGGCTAGCAGCATACTGTGTGCATGTTCGCCGAAATCTTTATAGCGGCTGTGATTGAATATTATGTTGTCGGTGGCGGCGATTATTTGGCTGACAATTGAAATTTTATCGCCAAAGATATGGCGTGGATAACCGGTGCCGTCAAGACGTTCGTGGTGGTCAATAATCGCAGTGCCAATTTCTTTGGGAAGTCCCGGTACCATGGCTAAAAATCGTTGCGCAATCAGTGGGTGAGCTTGCAATGCTTTCCATTCGTCTGCGCTAAAGCCGTGGCTTTTTTGTACTAAATGAGACTCCAGGTATAAAAAGCCGACATCGTGAAACAAGCCAGCGATAAAAGTGGATTGAATGTCGGGTAGGCTCAGATTGAGTTTGCGTGCTATAGCAACGCCTGCTAGCGCGCTGAAAACGCCTTGAAAATAAATATGGCGGGCGCGTAATGCTAAAACAGTTAAATTTTGTCGCAGTAGCGGAAACTTATCGTAAAAAAGACAAGCCAAACGCAGGGTTTTTTGGTAGCCATCATCATTGGTAACGGCATAGAGACCGGGAAGCGTTTTGGCAAACTTGTTTAGGTAGTCAAAGAGTGTTCGTGCATCCATGCTATTGGCGATGCCAACACACTGCTCAAGCGGTTTCATCAATTTATGTTGCAATAAAACCTGCGAGCGTTTTTCATCCAGGCGTGCTCCTTCCGATAAAAGTAAAACGCCCTGTTGATTGTAAATCGCCTGGTTGGTGATAACGTCTTGCTTCTTGTTAACCTCGACGAGGTTTGCGCAATAGTTTTTTTGTTCGCTATCGTTCATTACCTTATTCCCAATACTACTTCTCACCATCGGTTGTCTGTGCCAGGGAAGCCTACCTCATTCCCCTGGGTGCTATAGCCTTCTATTGATAGAATTTATATCTATGTCGATCGTCAGATTTTTTTACAGACAAGCATGGAAGACTATAGATCAGGCAGAGCAAGACGCCAAACATAAACTTGATAAAAAGTAGGAAATGACTAAAACAGTCGGTAATGATTTATCGGTTGGTGGAGGTGTAATATCGTGTAATGGTGGAGCGATGTAATTTTTGTTAACCCTAGTCGCCATTTGCGAAATGGCGACCCTGTATCGGAGCTGTTTATTCTGGCTATGATTTCAGTGTGGTCGCAAAGTTGATCAGGGCGGATAGTTGCGTTTTGATTGTTCCTTGAATTTTCTCATCGATTAGATTGCCGTCGCCATCAAATGTCCCGGCAAATGCGTTGGCAAAAACTTCTGGTTTGTTTAGTGGATGCAGATTTAAATACACACAGATCTGCCTCATATGGTACTGCGCACGTGAGGTGCCCATACCGCCACCTGCGCCCATTAATGCAACGGCTTTGCCATTTAGTAGTGCGTTTTCCGGTTCCCGTGAGGCCCAGTCCAGTGCATTTTTAAGCGCGGGCGCGATTGAATAGTTGTATTCAGTGCAACCAAAAATAAATGCATCGGCAGCGCCCATTTGTTGCAGTAGAAGAGCGACTGCTGCGGGCTTGTCAGCGATATCTGCATTGTAAAAAGGGATCTGAGATAAATCGGCAATAGTGATGGTGCTGCCTTCGGGTGCATTGTGTTGTGCGTAACGCAACAAACCCAGGTTGGTAGATTTTTTGCGCAGGCTGCCGCAAATCGCCAGTATATTCATCGCTTTGTTCTCCGTAGTTGAAATAAAATTCCTCGCTAGCTTCGGCTAACTACGCAGAACAATCAATTGCATTCTTTCACTCGAGACTGCGAATGTATTATGACAGGCTGTTGGGTGCTTCTAAGCAAAGCCGCCGCCAGATTTTAAGAACGGCAAGAGTCGCAAGCTAACTCGGTTGGGTTTATGGAGGAGTAAGCGCTGGATGCTGCTAGGGGCTGATAAATATTGATCGTAATAGTCCGTTGCTGCTCTTGCCATTGTTGTAATAGCAGATTCATTCATGGACATGGCTTTGATAATGGCAACTTGTAATTCCGTTTCATTGCTGAAGGTCAGGCAATTTTTTCCATCTTCCAAGGGCGGAAAAAACATTTCAGGATACGGGGTGATAGGAATACTCCCTACGGCCATAGCCTCAATTATATTGTGCGACATAGGGTAGCGGACGCCGGGGCATGCTAAAAAGAAACGGGAGCGAGCGAGAGTGGTCAGCCAGTCTTCCGCTTGCACTTTGCAATGGCGGGTATTCATTACCACCAAGCCATTATGGTTTTTTTCTTCGGCGCTTTGTCGTGCGGCATCATTCTGTAACTCGACCATGTTTTCTGGTGAAAGCGTCCGAGTCAGAATTTCAAGTAATTGCGCGCGGCTCAGTTTTGCATAAATATTGCGGATAGATTTTTTATTGTATTTTCCTGGTTCGGCATCACCACCAAAAAATATTTGCCATTGACGCGATTGCTGGCGATAGAGGTTCAGATGCAAATCCTGCCGTGCTGCATAAATAGGTGGAAACATCGGAAATGGCATTGGAAAGCAATCGTCACTCGCGGTGTAATCTGTTTTGTAGTTGACCGAGATAATTTTTTTCGCTGCGTGCGCGAGGCCGGAATACCACTTGTCAGTCACCAATAAATAATCTTGCGGCAAGTCTCGTTCATGCGTGAGTACCGAAAAATGTTCTTGTAAGCAGAGCTTTTTGTATTTATCTTTGATGTTACCTAGTGCCAAATAATTTTCACGCAACACCGGATAAAATCCAGCGCGAATAAAGTAGATAAACAAACAATAAAACCGCCGCCCCTGAGGGCCATCGATGCGGGTATCGCGAAAATCAAAGACAACGATTGGCATATCCTGTGGAATATCTCTGCGCTGTTGCTGCAGCCAGCGGCGATACTCCCAAAAACGCTGTGGATAAAACACCGATTTGTAGCGCTGAAGTGTGCCATCCAATTGGTGACCGAGTGTGGAGATTTGTTGTAATGGTGTATTCATTATGAGCCTGCAGAGGGTGTTCGGCGATAATTGCTTGAGCGCACGTTACCTAAAAGCTACAGGTTAACGCGCAATTATTGCAGGATGGTGTCGGCAATCTGCAGGCTGACGAAAGCCCCTGACTATGGAGGTGTTTTTTGTTCCGTTCTTCAGCAACGCCGTTCGCGCTGGGCCATCCCTGGTGGCTCGCGGGTTTGTTAATGGTCGCCTATGTGGCATTGGGCTACATGGGTATTCGTTATGCGGCATTCCCTGGAACCTTCTTCGCACAAGTCTGGCTGACGTCCGGTATTGGCCTGATTATGTTCAGCCTTTTCCGTTACCGCGCAGTGCCTTTGGTGTGGTTCGCGTCGCTGCTAATCAACGGTTTTTATGCATTACAGACGCTGCCCGCCAACGGTGTGTTAGCAACAGTTGCGTTGATTTTTTTCAGCCCGCTGTTTGATACCCTGCAAAGTTTTCTCGCGTGGCGTTGGTGGCGGTTGGACGATGAACCGCGTATCAGTCGCGTTGGGTTGAAGCGGTTTATGGTAGCGACTATCAGTGCGGTTATGATCAGCATGGCTGGCGTTGCAAGTTTGCATCTGGCCGTCGGGCTGGTTAGTGCAGATCAATTGTTGTCGCGCTTTATGATGATGGCGTTGGCCGATATGCAAGGGCTATTTTTGATCGTGCCGCTTTGGCTTGCTCTGCGCAAAAATGCCGCCTCGATCATCAGCTATCCGCTTTTTTTCAGTGCCTTAGCCATTCCATTTCCGCTATTGCTCGCAAGGTTTGAACCGTCACTGGCGGCATTACTATTCCCACTGATGGCATTTATTATTATTCGCTTGCGGTTTGTTGGTGCAGCGCTCGCGGTATCGGTAGCGGGAGGAAGTGCGGCACTGTTAGTGGTGATCGGTTTGGATCCTTTGCATTTTGGTGCAGGGGTTGAAGCGTTTAGTCGCTGGTCACTGATCGTGCTCGCGTTAGGCACGCCCATGCTGTTAATGGGTGTTGTGCTTGATGACAATCTCGACTATCAGCGGCATTTGGAAGCGCGTGTGGATGAGCGTACCCAAGCCCTGCAAGACGCATTGGCCGCTGCCAATATTTTGGTCATTACCGATTCCTTAACCCAAGTATTTAATCGTCGGCACATGGAGTCGATGGTGCATGATGAGGTTGAACGCGCGCAACGCTATGAACAGGCAACCGCATTAATTATTTTGGATGTCGACTATTTCAAAGCAGTGAATGACACCTATGGGCATCCCGTGGGCGATAAAGTCTTACGCCAAGTGAGCGATATCCTCAGCGAAAACCTGCGGCAGTCCGATTCATTGGGGCGCTGGGGTGGTGAAGAGTTTTTAATTTTGCTGCCGCAAATCAATATAGCGGCGGCCACCAATGTTGCAGAGAAGCTGCGCCTTGCCATATTTTCTGCTGATTTTGGTTTGAAAGAACCTGTGAGCATCAGTCTCGGAGTGGCCGATTTACAACGCGGCGAATCCGCAGGGGATTGGATTAAGCGTGTTGATCGTGCTTTGTACGATGCCAAGGATTCGGGGCGCAACCAAGTTGCGCTGGCTAGGGTATAGGGGGTGAGCGCGGTGGCGCATTTCCGATCCGCGAGTAGCGCCAGCGAAATAAAGCACCTGAAGCAGCGGTGAAGGTTATCTGCGGCCCTAACAAAAAATTCACAAGAAAATCCGACCAGAGCAACCCTAGTTGAATTGTACGTCCCCAGTAGAGAGTAAAAATGTTTTCTGGTCATCCAGCGTGAGAGTGATAGTGAAATTGTGCTGCTTGCCCTCAGGGCGCTCAACTAAATAAAGTTTGATGATTTTCGGCGCCGGCATTGATGCTTTTCCAAAATCGGCGGCTGGCGCATAGGGAAACTCGATAAGGGAAAACAGGTTGGCAAGGTCACTACCAGCAGGATATTGCCGACTAAAATCACGGCTGCTGGTTATAGAAATTCCCTTAAGTTTTTGTTTTGCTGTCCCTGGATTAGGCGAACATGCTTTTGCCGCATTAAACAAACTTATAGTCAGTAAGTCACTGTTGTTTACGTTGTAGGTTTGAAAATCAGCCATAACTTCAAGACTGAATTTATTCCAGTCAACCGCAGCCCCTTGGCCAATAGTGACCGGTATCTTGTATTCAGACTGGTTGTCGATTGGGGTCGCATATTGCACCAGCTTAACCTGATAGTTATTCACTAAATATTCTTTAGCCGTTTCGTTGTTGCCGCAGGGGGCGGATCCACTACCACAGGCGGCGAGTAACAGTGAAAGGCATACAGCGATTAAGCGATTGATTGTGATGATCATATATTCGGTCCTTGCGGCGATTGGCGTAATGTTATTCAGTCAGAAGGCGTTTTTCCTGGATAGGATTCTCAGAATAACAATATCAACCCCAATCCGATTGTGGCGGGAAGCGTTTGAATGTAGAGAATTTTACGCGCTGCAGTTGCTGCTCCATAAAGCCCTGCAATCGCAACACATACGAGAAAAAACACGGTAATAGATTTGCCAGCATCGCCGAGCCATAGCCCCCAAAATAAACCAGCGGCTAAGAATCCATTATATAAACCCTGATTGGCTGCCAATACTTTGGTAATGGCGGCTTTTTCTGGAGTGTTGCGGAACGCGCGTAAACCTGCTGGTTTTTCCCACAGAAACATTTCCAAGATCAGAATGTAAACATGGAGCAAGGCGACGAGCGCAATAACGATGTTGGTGATGATGGTCATGGATCTACTCTCCTTGGTTGCGAGTGATGATTATTGATAATCAAAAAATTTGCGATGTTCCTTGCCTGCGCTTAGTGAATTAATTTTATTTGGGTGTTTTAATTCCTTCCAGCTATCCACTTGCTTGCCGACATTCAGGTGCGGAAATTCGGCCGATGCCTCTGCCGCAATCCCTAAAAATACCAAGAGTTTTTTTAAGCTGCCACTTTGGCTTATATCGATCGTTAATAAGTCGGATCGATTAGAAAAATAGTGCAGCACCTCACACTGATGTGTGCGATAACAATCTTCCAAATGCGCAGTGTCCAGTGGGTTTTCAGTCGTCAATGGTGCGAAAACTGTATTAATGCTGCGCTTAAGCACAGGGTGAAGGTAACCAGATTTTGGTGCTAATTCCGGTAGCATTTTAGTCAGCAACATTCGCATGGAAGGCACCCAACGCTCCAGGGCTCTATCTAAAAAAACGAATTTAGAATTAGGAAATAGCGAGTCCAATTCTTTATAGTCTGCAAAACAAGGCGCATCTGAAACAACATCGGCCAACTCAAAAGCACGTTTGGTGTAGGCCGTGTGGGCAACCTTAAAGCCATAGTCCAAGAGCGCGACACTGATACTGGTAGTACCGGTGCGAGGTAGGCCAATGATGAAAATTTTGGACATTACGTTTTTCTGACCTGCGCAAGCAGGTGGCTGATAACCACAAACACTGTTGCGATCAGTGCGCCTAAAAATTCCCGCGCTTCTTCGATATACGGTTTATCTGGATTCATACTCTGCATCAATGGTTCTTCAGTGCGATGTAGATAATAGTTATAGGCACCACCAGCATAGAGCGCCAGTTCAAGGCCACACACGATAAGCGCAATCCAAAAGACCGGATGCATTGGGCGGTTGAACAGTGCCAACAAAGGCACTGCCGCACAGATTGTATAAAAGAGAATCCAGGTCACGGGATCGGGATCATTAAATTGCAGCGCGGCAAATGCCAGTAAGCATAGGGCAAATACAAAATGAATCGTTTTTTCAAAATACTTCATGTGATGCTCAATGAATAATCGTTGAATGATGTACAGCGGCCAGTATTGATAAGGTCACTGCGGTGCGCCTGAATGATCCACAATAATTAATTTTTCGGTAGCAAAACCGAGCGACTTCGCCTGCGCAATAAGGCGTTGCAGAAGTTCAGAATCCAATTGTGGTTGCCGTGCGAGAATCCAGAAATACTCTTTATCCGGGCCGCTAATTAGTGCGTAATGGTAACGCTCTTTATCCAATTCAAAAATGACGTAGGAACCATAAAAGGGGCCGAAGAAAGACACCTTTAAATACCCGGTATCAGTCTTATCGACAAAATACGCTTTCCCTTCAGCACTTTTCCATTCTTTTTTTTCTTCATTGTATCCGCGATTGATCACGCTTACTCCGCCATCGTCACGCAATGCATAATTGGCTGTGACTTGGCTCAAACCGCGTTCAAACGAATGATCAAGGCGGGCAATTTCGTACCATGTACCCAGGTAACGTTGCAGCTCAAATTGCTCAACGGGTTTTATATTTTCGGGTATGCCAGTACAGCTGGCTAGCAAAAGCGTAATGCTGAGCAATAGGTACTTCATAAATAGATGTCCGGTAAATTAGAAAGTGATGGATCGTCATTTCAGGTTTTTGTCGCACAGTAATTTTCAGCGATGCGTCAAACGGATTAGGTCATATCATTAAAGCTTATTCAGTAACCAAACTTGCTCGTAAGCTGGGCATTGGCCCTTTAATTTTCCTGCTACTTCGGTGCTTTCTATTAGCGTGAGTGTATAGTCGGTGCTGTAGTGTGCCTTTACTTCATCATCGCCAATAGAGAATGGTGGGCCAGCGAGTTGGTTTTGATCGTACACAAAACAAATCATGAGCTGTTTGGCGTTGTGAGTGATTACTTTTAAGTGCGATGTGTACTGCGAGCGCATATCAAAGGGTAGGGCAACCAAGGCGGCGCGATCATAAATCGCATCGACTTGGCCGAGTAAACGTGCAGAAACGTTAAAAATATCGCCCACAAAAATGTCGATATTGGGTGCGCGATAATGCTGCAGGTTTTCAAGCGGCGTAATTTGAGGTTTTACTCCTAACTCATCAAAAAGTTGTTCAATGGCGATAGCGCTTAACTCTGCCCCCACTACCTGAAAGCCCTGCGCAAGCAACCAATGAATATCCAGCGTCTTTCCGCATAAAGGTAAAAATATCCGGCTGCCAGTTGCTAAATCGAGCGCGGGAAAATGTTTTACTAAAAGTGGGTTAGCATCAGTGTTGTGAAAACCAATATCGCCCTCTTGCCATTTTTTATGCCAGAAATCGTGTTGCATGGGCTGCTCGTTGTGTATCTGGGCGATTTTTGCTAGCTAGGATTAAAGATGCGCTAGTGATAAACATTAGCGGCGTTAGTAAAACGCGTGCGTGATGTTAACG
>CAIOHY010000627.1 GCA_903858205.1 uncultured Cellvibrio sp. | reverse complement strand
CCAGCAGCGAGATACGCGCAAGGTTGTGCCAATTTTGTGCATCCTCCGCCCCTAACAACACCGCTTTTTCCAGCAACTCAAATGCCTGTTCGCGTTCATCAACAGAAAAATAAATTTGCCCGAGATTAGAAATAGCGGTGGCGTAATCAGGATTAATATTCACTGCTGTTTGCAAATGCGCCAGTGCCGACGACCATTGCCTCTGTTGTCCATAAATAAAACCGAGATTGTTGTGCGCGGTCGCATTGGTCTCATCAAGACTCAGCACCGCTTTGTACGCACTTTCCGCTGCAAGTAGATTGCCAACCAGATGCGCTTCTACCCCGGCGGCCAATTGTTGTTGGATTTTATTGTCACGCGCTGGTTCATGTGTCATTACGCAATCCTCTCTATCAAGCCACGCAATAATTGATTGGTATCTATATCGGGCACTTCAAATTGGACATCGTCGAGCGAAATATCAAAGGGTTCGCCTTCGTGATAATGAATGGGCAATCGAATTCCAAAGCGATAATCCGAGCCGAAGGTGTAAGAGGCAAATTGCCAACGGTTGTCATAAACTTCAAAACCGAGCGCGCGTACGCTGACGTAACCGCCAATATCAAACGTGAAACTGGGCTGCGCGTGCACGGCTAATTCGGTCTGGATATCCAACCCGGTTGCCGGCGTCCACTCGACATGCACACCCGCTTCTGCTGCCCCTTCAATACCCAGAGTTCCGCCAATATCCAAACCGCCAGTCGCGCTGGCGCCGGTAATGCCCAAACCAATTCCGGCACGCACCGACAAACGCAAACCGGCGTTGGCGGGAATATTTAAATGCGCATCACCGGTAATTCGGGTTTGATCTTCATGTGCGGGATTGTAGGTAATGCCCAAGCGCAATTGATCAATCACACCGGGGCCAATTCCCGCCGTTGCACTTAAACCGCCACCTACTTCAGCAACGATTCCCGGAAAAATCGGCGCTTGCACTGCAATATTAAAAATCGATTTATTAATTTCTTTGCGGGCGAATATTTCCAACTGACTCGGCAAACCAATTTCGCCGGTGACGGTGACTTCACCATTGGGCGCGAAACGAACACCGGCGGTGCCTTGCAGCCAGGGGGCGATTTGCAAGGTGATTTGGCCGCCGCCGTAAACCACCAGAGGATTGTTGGGCTCTGCGGTTGCGCTTAGGGTTCCATCGGTTGGATTTACAGAACGATTGGTAACACCAGCATTCACTCGCCCGGACAACATACCGCGCGAATAATCGGCAGATACTTCTGCCGTAAATGCACCATCGTTGTAATCGACAATTAAATTGGAATTGATGCCCGGGATATCCGGTTGCGCTTCACCGTGCGCTGTAACCGCATAACCAGTGCCGTCAGGTTTTTCACGCACCCGCGCATTGACTGAACCACTGCGGATACCATTGCCCTGACGCAGATTAAAGGCTCCGCCAATGACAAAACCTTCAGCTTCATTTTGCGTTATTTCGATAGTGCCGCTTTCAACACCGGGAACATTCAGTGTTGCATTACCGCGCGCAGAAAAACCAGTTGCCTGTGAGTAATCTACGGTGATGGTTGCGGTTTCTACACCGGGAACTTTGCCGCGTGGGATGGTGATGTCACCACCCATTGACCAAATTCCTTCACTGTATCCCAATCGTAATTTGGCATTACTTCCCTGCCCAAAAATACGCTCATCAAATGCAAAATCCCCGGCGAGAGAGAACGACTCGCCTGTACCAACGCTAGCGGAAATACTACCTTGGCCTACGCGATCAATTTTAAAAAGCACATTGCCATCTGCTGCCAAACCACGCTGGGTACTCAACGACACTGTTAGTGAAGATTGTTCGATCTTGAATGGCGCCGGGGTATTTAGCTCAGGCCCCAAAAATGTTTTTTCGATACCAAGGTTATTGCCGCGGATAAAGAAATCGATGCTCGCACCACGCAAGAAACTCACGTCGGTAATTACTTTCCCGGTGATATCAGGCTCTCCCTTATCATTGAAGCCAACATTGGTCAGCTGCAGTGGGCTCAGTCCGGTAGCCTGAATATCTTGTCCGAAAATTTCGCGAATCTGGCTCTCGGCTTGGGTTACATTCAAATAACCCGCCTGTGGTAAATTTTCCATTTTTGTGATGGAAAACTGCACCGGAATACCGTGCCCATAAAGTGCGCGGTTATTTGCCCAGAGCACGCCAGTGATGCGAATATAATTCTGATCCTCACTGCCTATGGTGGCAGTAGTTGGGCGAAAACCGGTGATGAAGGTTTCATCGGTAAAAGGAAAGGACTCACCGGGAGTGGCGGGAATATCAATGACGCGAGCGCGCCCACCCGTTGAATTATTGAACACAACAAATCGCCCCGGTCCCGGATCCAAACCTGCGGCCTGCACCTGGTTGCGAGTCATGGGCAATACCGGCCCCATCTGCAATGCGCGATTAGCAATATCATCCACCTGATAATTGTCCGTATCACCTACCGGCAAATCCCAATGAATGCGTTTCAGTACTACCGTATAGGTGTTACGTGCCACCTCTGCCGTAGGCTTTGTACTAGAAGTCCACTTATCTAATACTGTCTGAATACCCGTATTAATTCGCGAATTGATTACTGAACCACAGCTTCGATTTGTTCCACTTTCGAGCAGCCAGAGATTTCCTTCATCAGGCTCTCTGTCGTGTCCCCCCAATTGAAATTCTTTCTTGTGATCAACATCGTAGGTTTTAATTTCACCCGTGGGGGTCCAATAAGGACGAATAACCCGGTCCCGAATTTGTGTGCGAGTTCCCACAATGTAGCTAGTGCCGCTCAAACCTAACTTTAAAAAATAGACTG
>CAIOHY010000626.1 GCA_903858205.1 uncultured Cellvibrio sp. | reverse complement strand
TACGACATGAAATCAATGTTGCGGGACATTGTGGATAGCCATTCGCTCGCCGTTTTAATTGGATCTGCATTGCTCTTTATGTTGTGTATTTACCTGATCATCCGGAAATTATCCCAAGTCATCATAAAAATCGAAAATTACAAGCGTGGCACTCCGATCGGTATCGATACGCGCGAAATCCCTGAGAAAACCAACAATGAAATTCTGCGCATGATCAAAGGAATTTCAAAGCTTGCGCAATTGATTGAATTTTCAAATGGTCAGCTGGACTCGGCAAACAGAAAACTTGAAGAGACTCGGCAACAATTGAAGCAAGCAAATTCCGGTTCCAGCAATTCAGGTAATCAATGATGGATAACAAGCACAACAATGATGAAATGGACATCGGCGCGGCCGTCAAGACCTCCATGAAGGTGTCGTTTGTCGCCTGCAATATTCTTTTTGCTGTGCTGTATCCCGACGATGTCTGGTTACCGGTCAGCGCGTTGATAGTTTTTTCAATTTTCGGTCTGTTACTACCCTGGTTCAGGAACCGACAATTAAGCAACACCAAAAAACCTGGGCAATTTAAAACAACCTTCTGAGGAACTCTGATGAGAAAAACACCTTCAATCCTGTCAAAAGTCATTCTTCTGGGCATACCGCTCGCGTTATTGTCTTCGGTCAGCATGGCTGATGTTATTGTTTATGGTAAAGCCAACGTATCGGTGCAATCGGCGGATGAAAACGGTGTGGACGCAACTGAAGTGGTCAGTAATGCCAGCCGCATTGGCGTGAAGGGCAGTGACCAAATCACTTCCTCACTCAAGGCTATCTATCAATTCGAATATCAAACTGAAGTGGACGACGGTGTTAACGGTAACGGCCAGACCTTTGGTCAACGCAATATCTATGTCGGCCTGCAAGGCAGTGGTGGCACTATCATTGGCGGCCACTTTGATACGCCGACCAAAGTAATTCAGGAAAAAGTTGATCTTTTTAATGATCTTGAAGGTGACCTGATTGCTGTATTTGCTGGCGAAATCCGCGCGAAAAATATCGTTCAATACGCCACCCCAACCTGGGGCGGTTTCACCCTCACCCTCGCCGGTGTAGGCAAAGAAACTGACGGCCAAGATGACGGTTTGTCTGTTTCGGCTTCCTACAAAAACGATTCAATGTTCCTCGCCGTTGCCCATGATCAGGACGTGGAAGCCACTGATGTTGAGCTCACCCGCGTTGTTACACGCTTCAACTTTGGACCGCTCCAACTCGGACTTTTAGGTGAGGAACGCGACAATGGTGTGGATAGCGAAACCGGTGCTTTTGCCAGCCTGTTGTGGTCGATCACCGATGCCTGGGACTTCAAAACCCAGTACGGCAAATCTTCTGTTAAGTTGAATGAAGGTGAATCGTTCAGTATCGGAGTCGATAATAAACTCTCGGCCAGCACCACTGTATATGCCTACTACACTACCGTTGAAAATGAGCCGATCCTGCTTACTGACCTGGTTCGCGATGACAAATACGCCGGTATCGGTATTGATTTCAAGTTTTAATCGATCAGCGCAACAAGCAGACCAAAATACCCGCTTCGGCGGGTATTTTTTTGGATAAGATCCTCATTTAATGCAGTCTACAGCCTATCAAGTTTAAATTGAGCACGCTAAACATGCGGTAGGTACCTCATCGTATTCCAAGTTTTCTCTGGCTGGCTTGATGTCTGTTTCGATACTGACCCCTGCCAGTTGCAATTGAACCTGCTTCTGTATCGTTTCGGTAGGCACGTACAAACCTTCCCATAACAGCTTACCGGTTGGCTTAGGCGCTCGATGAAATTCCTCGTGGAGTTCATCGAGGTGAGCCATAGCGTCCATCGCTGCGTCATCATTTTGAGCCCGCCTTACCGCTCCCATGGCATCTTTGAGACGCCGAGCTAAATCCACATACTGAAGCGTGCTAATGCAATGCATAGCAAGGTTTCGAAGCTGTTTGTACGCGATATTTGACTTCCAGGTGTAGCTCGACTTGGAGGGCGGCGCAACATCGATTACTCCTTTTGGAAATCGAATTTGCACAATCACTATTTGCAAATCATCGACGCTATAAAGTGGTAATGGAGTCGTCTTTTTGTATTGGTAATAAGTTCCCAGGGAAGTTTTAATGCCGTTTAAACTGGTGCTTACTGTGATGAACTCTTGCCAATAACATCCGCTCGAAAATTCTCTGCCACCGAATATTCCAATGGCTGGATCTACATAGAGAGCGAATGCAGCAAATAAATCATCGCTTTGTTC
Organism: uncultured Cellvibrio sp.; assembly: GCA_903858205.1. GTDB lineage: Bacteria > Pseudomonadota > Gammaproteobacteria > Pseudomonadales > Cellvibrionaceae > Cellvibrio. The sequence continues at coordinate 797 of CAIOHY010000626.1, read as the reverse complement.
GATCGGTTCAAGATCGCTACTAAACAAATCGTCTGTTACCACATCTTTTTTTTCTTTCGATTTGATAGGTGCTTTTGATTGAATCGCGCCGGGTTTACGGATGTCGGTAAACGCGGGCACTGGGTAATAACCTCTAATACCCGCTTCTGATAAAGTGGCAGGGAAATTCTCCCAACGCATCGTGTCAGAAGAGTCCAGCTTTTCAGCAGCTTCCGTTTTAGCGTATGACACAGGATCATTCAAGAGCATCCCTATCGCCTCCTGGCTCCTGATAAAAAAGCAACTGAAGCACCCCGAGCGACCTCTAAACTGATAAGTCTTTGGTACCCCTATGGTATTGGCTAGGATGTCAAATACCATTGCCTTGGTCATTGTCAGCTCGATTAGAGGGAACGCAGCAGAAGCGTTTTCCATGCTGTATTGAAATTGGATACCTTCTCTGTTCGCCTCATCAAATCGAATTCCAGCGAGACTGATAAATCCAAATTCATTTTTAATCGCGTCCATGAATTGAATGAGAGGATTAATTTTCAATTCACGGGTGCACCACCGTGCTTGTGCGCTGGGTAAAAAACCATTGTAGTGATCGATTAATTCAAACAGACCTTTTTCCGGAACGATTTTGTGAATGTGAATACCGGTAAAACGTTCAATCGCGTCGAGTGTTTCAGCACACGATTCTGGTTCGGCTTTGGTGTCAGTAAAAATGTAATGAATGTTGGGATAATGAGGGTTCAAATAAATTGCAGCATAAAGTGCGAGAACCGCACTATCTGCACCACCTGAAAGTCCAATTG
>CAIOHY010000625.1 GCA_903858205.1 uncultured Cellvibrio sp. | reverse complement strand
TTCCTCAACACAAACGCAGCGGCAGCAGGTGGTTTGATTGGTGCACTGGTTGTGGCGCGCTTGCTGTTTGGCAAGGCTGACTTGACCATGATCCTTAACGGCGCTCTGGCTGGCTTGGTTGCCATCACTGCGAGCCCTGACACTCCTAGCGCGTTGACTGCGACTTTGATCGGTGTTGGTGCAGGGGTATTGGTTGTGTTCAGCATTCTGGGCTGGGACAAGTTGCGTATTGATGACCCCGTAGGTGCTATTTCTGTACACGGTGTTGCAGGTCTCTACGGTTTGTTGGTTGTTCCGTTCACCGCAGAAGGTACAACGTTCTTCGGTCAATTGATCGGTGCCGCAGTAATTTCTGGATGGGTATTCGTTGTGAGTCTGGTTGTCTGGTTTGTTATTAAACTGGTTATCGGCATCCGAGTATCGGAAGAAGAAGAGTTCGAAGGGGTGGATCTGGTTGAATGCGGTATGGAGGCTTATCCCGAGTTCACCAACAAGTAATTGTTCCACATAACCTTGCTACAATTTGTAGGTTTACTACAGATTGTAGCTTCAAAAAACCTTATCACTTACTAAAGTTGTTGTTGGTATAGGAAACTTAGGTGTATCTTTACCGTAAGTTTCCGGGTTCAGGGGTGTCGCGAGATACTATGGACTTTCCGGCAACAGCATTCACAAGACTCCAGCAAAGGAATTAATAATGAAACTGATTACCGCTGTTGTAAAACCGTTCAAACTCGACGACGTGCGTACTGCACTGTCCGACGTAGGCGTTCAAGGCATGACCGTAACTGAAGTGAAAGGCTTTGGTCGCCAAAAAGGTCACACTGAGCTTTATCGCGGTGCTGAATATGTTGTGGATTTTTTGCCGAAGGTAAAAATTGAATTGGCCGTTGACGACTCAATGGTTGAGCAGGCAGTTGAAGCTATCACTAAAGCAGCGCAGACTGGCAAAATTGGCGACGGAAAAATTTTCATCGCTCCACTTGATGAAATTATTCGTATCCGTACTGGTGAAACAGGCTCTGACGCTGTTTAATCAATCAGTCAAGTGCAGCCATTTAAAGTGGCTGTAAAGAATAAAAACGCCGCCTTCGTAGTGGCGTTTTTTTATGGCAAAAATTTGAGCAAGCTGCGGCGTAATTGTTTGATAAAGCGGCGCTGCTGGATAAAAAAATACACAGGAAAGCCAACAAGCATTAAAACAATTGCACTGGTTTGTTGCGACATCCCCAAGGCCGGTCTCAGTACAAGTACAAATAAAAAACACAGGCCTGCCATAATCAGTGCGCTTAGCAAGTTGCTGCCCCAGAGCTTCATTTTATGTTCGGCAGCAAACGCATCTTGGTAAGCTTTGGTCAACAGTGATTGTTGTTGTTCTTGTGTCATTTCCGCTAATTCGGGAAAGTGTTTCGCAAGTCGTTTGAGATTCATAAGGATCGATAAATCATTTAATGATAATTATGTTGGGTACAAAAATCGGATAGCTGAAAATTTTTGCTGTAACTTTTTTTCACGCTTGTAGCAAGCGCTAGACTTGCTCAAGGTTAATAACTAAAATTCGCTGCAACGGCTCTTGGTAAGATAAAAAAAGCCTAAAAATTCATCACCAATTATCATGACGTTTAAATGAGTCTGCGCTATAAATTAGCCGTAGCCTTCGGCTAAATAAGCTAGGCTCTGGTTGGGATGAAAATACTAAGAACTCACATTGTACAAGTTTTCAGGTGACATTATGACTGATGAAGACCCCATTAACGACGAAGAATTAGAAGATACTGGCGTAGAGGGGGAAGAAGACGCCGATGAGGTGGATGAGGCGCTTGATAGCGATGAAGTGAGCTACGCAAGCCCAGCCGCTGCTAAAGCGGTTGAATCTGAGGCGCTGGAAGATTTCAGCATAGCTTCACGGCAGAAAGCACGCGACGAGCTGGAGGCGCAGATTGCCGCTTTCCTTGCGCGTGGAGGAAAGATCAATGAAGTGCCTGCCAATGTCACTGCAGATCCCCCAAAAAAACCGACCCCTGACTACGGTGGTCGCCCTATCTAAGACGCTATTTTCGCTATCGGCCCCTCTTTGGGGCCGATTTGTTTTGGTCGACTTAATCGCCTGAATATTTTTTGCTTTAAATCCATGGGCTTAGCCGATTTGCGCTGGCTGTTTTTTGCGCCGCCGAATGCTGGATTTTTAGCTGTCCATTTGAGTAGAATGACCTCTCTTTTGCGTAGGTTCGCAACCCGATATTTTCTTTTTGCAAACCTGAGCCGTCCCGAGCGCGCCTGCACGTGACTACTGACCCCCTTGCTAAATAACCAGAGGAGCTCTGTCGAGGTGAATGAACCGCGCGCCCTGCTAAATCTCAATAATCTGTCCAAAACCTATGGCAGTAACCGAGTTCTCGATAACTTCAATCTCACTATTTTTGACGGTGAATTCTTCACCTTGTTAGGCCCATCTGGCTGTGGCAAAACGACTGTGCTCAGAATGATTGCAGGTCTTGAAGACACGGATACCGGCAACATCCAGTTGGATGGTCAGGATATCGGCCAGGTGCCTGCCGAAAAGCGGCCCATCAATACTGTCTTTCAAAGTTACGCCTTGTTTCCCCATATGACGGTGTTTGACAACGTCGCCTTTGGTTTGCGCATGAGCGGTGTAGCCAAAGAAGAGATTGCCCCACGAGTGACTGAGGCTCTGGAGATGGTGCGCTTGGGCGATTTTGCCCAGCGTAAACCCGCGCAACTGTCTGGTGGTCAACAGCAGCGTGTGGCAATTGCTCGCGCCGTAGTTAATCGCCCTAAACTCTTATTGCTCGATGAATCCCTCTCCGCACTTGACTACAAATTGCGTCAGCAAATGCAGATCGAGCTCAAGCGTCTGCAGCGCAAGCTCGGCATCACCTTCGTGTACGTGACCCATGATCAGGAAGAGGCATTGTCTATGTCTGATCGCGTGGTTGTGATGAACAAGGGCAAGGTTCAGCAGTTGGGTTCGCCGCGTGAAATCTACGAGCAGCCCGCTAATTTGTTTGTTGCCAAGTTTATCGGCGAGATCAATCAGCTCGATGGTGAAATTGTCGAGATCGATGGTAATCACGAATATGAAGTGAAGGTGGAAGGGCTCAAGTGGCGTTTGCACGCGGAACATAACTTCAAAGTGGGCGACAAGGTTAATGTGTTGTTGCGTCCGGAAGATGTGCGTGTGGAATATATCGATGATCCGCATCCTGACCAGTATCTGGTGGGTACCGTGGTTGAGCGCAACTACAAAGGCAAAACCCTAGACTCATTGATTCGTTTGCCTTCCGGCATTGAGGTGATCGCCAGTGAATTCTTTGATGAAGATGACCCCTCGTTCGATTACAGCCTGAATCAGAAAGTGGCGATCAAGTGGGTGCCGGGCTGGGAAGTGGTGTTGCCCTATGAAGTCTAGTGCCGGCCAATTCCGTTTTTGGGCAATTGGGCTTGCCAGCGTCTGGTTGACGCTGTTTGTCTTTTTCCCCAACTTGCTGGTGATTCTTACCAGCTTTCTAACTCGTGACCCTCAGGCTACCGTCAGTCTGCCCATTAATGCCGATAGCTATGTGCGCACTTTAGATCTGCTTTACTTGCAGGTTTTGTGGGATTCTCTGCGCATGTCGCTGCTGGCGATGGTGTTTTGTTTGGTAGTTGGCTATCCCTTTGCGATGGCGATTGTGAGTCTGCCTAAGCGCTGGCAGCCGGTAATTTTGTTCCTGGTGATTTTGCCTTTCTGGACCAATTCCCTGGTGCGTACTTATGCGATCCAATTTATTTTGGGTAATCAGGGGGTTATCAATAAGGCGCTGCTAGGTCTTGGCTTTATCGATAAGCCCCTGCAGCTGCTCTACACGCAATTTGCGGTGATCCTCGGCCTTTGCTACATACTGCTGCCATTTATGGTGCTGCCTTTGTATTCAGCGTTAGAAAAGCTCGATGTACGTTTACATCATGCGGCGAAAGATCTGGGTGCTGGCCCTCTGAGCCGCTTCTGGCATATCACTGTGCCGCTTACCTCGCCTGGTATTGTGGCGGGATGCCTGATGGTGCTCTTGCCGGCGATGGGGATGTTCTACATCTCTGACTTGTTGGGCGGTGCGAAAAATCTGCTGCTCGGTAACGTGATCAAAACCCAATTTCTGCATACGCGTGATTGGCCGTTTGGTTCCGCGTTTAGCGTGATTCTGATTGTGCTTCTGGGCTTTATGCTGTGGCTCTATTTCCGTGCCGCTCGTTTTGTCAGCAAGCAAGGGGGACTCAATGGCTCCGATTTTTAGATGGGGTTTTATGGGGCTTGTCCTCACGATGATTTATATCCCCATTTTGGTGCTGGTGGTGAACTCCTTTAATGCATCCAAATACGGCATCAAGTGGGGTGGTTTTACCTTCAAGTGGTATGAAAAGTTCTGGAACAACGACGGTTTGATGACTGCGGCGCTCAATTCGCTCACAGTTTCTATTGTTGCTGCCAGTGTCGCCACAGTGATTGGCACGCTTGCTGCTGTTGCATTGCATCGCTATCAATTCAAGGGTAAAGCCCTGCTGTCATCCATGGTGTTTGTGAGTATGCTGACACCGGAAATTGTCATGGCGATTTCATTGTTGATTGTGTTCATGGCGCTGGGGATAAAATTGGGATTTGTCTCATTGGTGATTGGCCATATCACTTTCTGTTTACCTTTTGTGATAGTTGCGGTCTACTCGCGCCTCAAAGGGTTTGATATGAAAATGCTGGAAGCAGCAAGGGATCTGGGCGCTTCCGAAAGTAGTATTTTCTGGAAAATTATTCTGCCGCTGGCGTTGCCCGCCGTCGCGGCCGGATGGTTGTTGAGTTTTACCTTGTCATTGGATGACGTGATTGTGAGTGCGTTTGTCACTGGCCCCGGTTATGAAATCCTGCCGCTCAAGGTTTATTCCATGGTGCGTGTGGGTGTTTCGCCCGAGGTAAATGCAATTTCGACGATTTTGTTGGTCGTCTCTTTGGTACTGGTTGTTATTTCCCAACTTCTCTTACGTGAGGATAAATAAGATGAAAAAATGGTTGGCCTTGGCCGCAGCCTTATTAATCAGTGGATGTTCCGACAAATCCGAAACCCAAGCACCTGCTGAAACTACCGCAGCGACACCGGCGGCGACTGAAGCGCCAGCACCGGCTGGTCCGCAAAAAGTGGTGATCTACAACTGGACTGAGTACATTCCGGCAGCCGTTTTGGAACAATTCACCAAAGAAACCGGTATTGAAGTCGAGTACGCGACCTACGAAAGTAATGAGGCGATGTACGCCAAAATCAAACTGATGGATGGTAAGGGTTACGATATTGCTGTCCCATCAACCTTCTACGTTGAAAAAATGCGTAAAGAGGGTTTGATCCAGCCGATCAAAAAAGACCTCTTGGCGAATTACGGCAACCTCGACGCCAATATGATGAACAAACCTTACGATCCCAATAATGACTTCAGTGTTCCCTACCTCTGGGGTGCGACCTCAATTGCGATCAATAACAAAGATGTGGATGCCAGCAAAATCACCAAGTGGGCGGATTTGTGGAAGCCCGAATACGCCGGCAAGTTGATGATCATGGACGACGTTCGTGACAACTTCTATGTTGGTCTGCGTGTCGCCGGTTTCCAAAATAACAGCACCAGTGAAGAAGAAATCAAAGCGGCTTACGAGAAGCTAAAAGCCCTTTGGCCAAGCATCAAAGTGATCAACTCCGACTCGCCCAAGACTCCGTTGATTCAGGGCAACGTCAGCATCGGTGCTATCTGGAATGGCGAAGCTTACATGGCACAACAAGAGATGGAAGACCTGCAATACGTCTATCCTGAAGAGGGTGCAGTACTTTGGGTTGACAGCTTTGTGATTCCAAAAGGCGCTGCCAACGTGGAAAACGCGCACAAGTTCATCGATTTTATGCTGCGCGCTGAAAGTGCGAAAGCGGCTATCGAAGAATTGGGTTATGCGGCTCCAAACACTGCGGGTATCGCACTGTTGGATGAGGCGCTGCGTACCAATAAAACCGTATTCCCTGCTGCTGAAGATATTGCCAAGGGCAGCTTCCATCAAGACCTGGGTGATACCGTTCTGGTATACGAAAAATACTGGGAACTGCTAAAAGCGGGTCAATAAACTCCCGCAGCATCCGAGTGCTCACAAGACGCCAGCTTACAACGCTGGCGTTTTTTTTGGCGCAGATTCCCCTGCCGCAAACATCCACCAATCCCTATCGCAAGTCAGAGTGTTATCATGGCCGCTATTATTCGAATAGTGTGATCTCTACCATGACTTACTCCGCCACGCGCCCGCTGCGTATCGCCACCCGTAAAAGTTTGCTTGCCCTCTGGCAGGCTGAATATGTCAAAGCTGAATTGGAAAAACACCATCCCGGTCTGCTCGTTGAGCTGGTTCCGCTCACCAGCCGCGGCGACAAAATTCTCGACGTTCCCCTGGCCAAAGTCGGCGGCAAAGGTCTGTTTGTCAAAGAGCTTGAACAGGCGCTGTTGGCCGATGAGGCGGATATCGCCGTGCACTCGATGAAAGATGTGCCCATGGATTTCCCCGCTGGTCTGGGCCTTTCAGTTATCTGCCCGCGCGAAGACGCGCGCGATGCGTTTGTATCCAATCGATTTAATTCACTCGATGAGTTGCCGCAGGGTGCGGTTGTGGGCACATCCAGCTTGCGTCGCCAATGTCAGTTGCTCGCAAGCCGCCCGGATTTACAGATCACTTTTTTGCGCGGCAACGTACAGACACGCCTGCAGAAATTGGATGATGGTGAATATGATGCAATTATCCTTGCTGCTGCCGGACTGATTCGCCTCGAATTGAAAACACGTATCCGCGACTACCTCGCTCCCGAGCAAAGTTTACCGGCAGGTGGGCAGGGCGCAGTCGGGATTGAATGCCGTGTTGATGACATTGCCACAATCGAATTACTCAAGCCTTTGCATCATCAAACCACCGCTGAACAAGTGCTCGCGGAACGTGCGATGAATCGCCATTTGCAAGGCGGCTGTCAGGTACCTATCGCTTGTTATGCTATCCATCGCGACGACAATCTATGGTTGCGTGGACTGGTCGGCGCGCCGGATGGCAGCCAAATGTTGTTCGATGAAATCACTGGCCCGGTGGCCGATGCGGAAAAAATCGGCGTCGAATTAGCTGAGCGTTTACTTGCCGCCGGTGCCGATAAAATTCTCGCGGCGGTTTACGCAGACGCGGAATAACTCATGGTCGATTCACCGCAGGATTATTGTGTTGTTATCACCCGGCCTGAAGCGCAAGCGGCTGTTTGGGGGTCGCAGTTGCAGGCTTTGGATTTTCACTGCGCAAAACTACATTTGCTGGAAATTTCACCGGTTGCTGCAGAAGATAAAATTCGCGCGATCAAAAATAAAATTCTGGATTTTGACCTCTACCAGAAAGTTATTTTTGTCAGCCAAAATGCCGTTGACTACGGCATGGAGTGGTTAGAGGATTACTGGCCGCAATTGCCTGTCGGGATTGATTTTTTCGCCGTAGGCGCGACTACCGCAAAAAAATTGGCCAGCTATGGTGTCGCGGTGCAAGATCTTGCGGTGAGCGCCAGTGGTGGAATGACCAGTGAAGATTTATTACGTGCAGAGCACTTGCAAGACGTTGATGGCGAAAAAATCCTGATTTTTCGCGGTTGCGGCGGGCGCGGTCATCTCGCAGAGGAGTTGCGCCAGCGCGGTGCCTGGGTTGATTATTGTGAATTGTACGAACGCGCTTTGCCTGCAGTGGCCGGCGAACAGTTGCAGCAATTACTTGTTTCTACGGACGCATCTGCCGCGCAGATAATTCTGAGTCTACATAGTGGCGAAAGCTTACAAAATCTTTTGGCTCTGCTGGCACAGTTGCCAGCTGCACAACAAGAGCAAGCGCGTGCATGGATGCAACACAATCTTTTGTTGGTGCCCAGTCAGCGAGTTGTTGCAGCAGCACAGGATGCAGGATTCAAACGAATTATCTGCGCCGAAAATGCCACCGATAATGCGATGACCGCCGCCTTGTTACATTATTGTCGCACGCACGAGTGCATTTCATTACAGGATTAATACAGTGACTGATTCCGATACGAGTATCCAACAACCAATAAACAGTGCCCCTGTGCAAACCAAAAAATACACGGGCAGCTTTGCACTTTTGTGGTTATTTGTGTTGCTGATTGTGGCGGCGATTGTTTACGGCGCACTTTTTGTGTTGAAACAATCTGAAGTTCAGAAAGACGTTATCGATAACTTGCGCTCGCAGATTGAACAGCAAGCGCAGGCGTTAGAAACTCGCCAGCAGCTACTTGAAGATAATTTGGATAAAGAATTTGTTGAGCAGCAAGCGTCAATTCAAACTAACTTGAATGATCTTGCGGAACAAGTGGATAGCAATAATGCGCGCCTGCTGTCGCTGTCGAGTGTTAATCGGGATGAATGGAAATTACAAGAAGCTCAATATTTATTGCGTCTTGCGGATCAACGCATTTTATTGGAAAAAGATAGTCAAAATGCGCTCTCGTTAGCGATCTCTGCCGATGACGTTCTGCGCGATATTGATCAGGCCGATTTGGTAGGCGTGCGCAAACTCTTGGCGGAGGAAATTGCGGTTTTAAAATTAGCAGGAGTGATCGATCGTGAGGGAATCTATCTGCGCTTGTCGGCGCTCTCCAATCAGATTGATGCCATTCCTTTTATTGAGCCTTTAGGTACGCAAGAAGAAGTGCTGGAAGAAGATGTTGCTCCAGCAGACGAAACTTTCAAACAAAAACTCACACGCAACTTTTATGCACTTATGCATAAGTTGGGCTCCTACGTGCGTGTGCGCGACCACGGTAAAACCATCAATGCCGTATTGCCGCCCTCGGAACAAAAATACCTGCAGCAAAATTTGCGCTTGATGCTTGAGCAGGCGCAGGTCGCCCTCTTGCGTAACGAAGAAAGTATTTATCAGGAAAGTTTGGTCAAGGCGCAAAATTGGATTAACCAGTACTACAGTCTCAACGAAAAAGCGGCCGCCGTGTTGGAGGAATTGCAAGCCTTGCAACAAGAAGAAGTCTCACCAGATTTGACCAATTTCAGTAATTCGTCAGCGGCCCTTGCGGATTACATTGCCAAACGGGAAAAAATGGCCGCTGCCCGGCGCGGGGTGCGCCAATGAGACGTCGCCTGTTAAAAGCCATTTTCTTTTTGTTGCTTGCCAGTGGTTTAGTATTTCTGCTCTGGCGCGGAGACGGCTATTTGTTAATTGCCTATGGCACCAAAACGATTGAGATGACCCTCTGGGTTGCTGCTCTGGCGTTGGCACTCTTGTATGTAACCGTTTGGTTTGTGCGGAAATTAATGCTAAGCAGTGTGGAAATGGTGCGCCGTTTCCGCGAAATATTTTTATTTGGCAGTGTTGAGCGCGCGCAAAAACGTGCCGCTACCGGTATGGTGGATTACCTCACGGGCGATTGGCTGGAGGCACGCAAAAAATTGGTGCGCACGCTCGATAAAGTGGAGTATCCACTCGCCAACTATATCGCCGCTGCACGCAGCAGTTTTGAAATGGGCGATGAAGCCGAGGCCGACAATATTCTCGATAAAGCGCTCACGCTTGCGCACAGCGAATTGCCAGTAGCGCTCACGCGCGCGCGTTTGCATGTCCAGTCTGGCCGCTATGAAAAAGCGATTGAAATTTTAAAGCCGATTGATATCAAAATGCCACGTCAGGCCGCCGTGCTGGATTTAATGCACCATATCTATATTGCGCAGAAAAATTGGCGCGCGTTGGAAGATATGTTCCCGGTCATGCGCAAAGCCAAAGTCCTATCCAACGTCGAATTTGAAGCATTGGAAGTATTGCTGGCCTGCGAAAAAATGAAAGCGCACAGTGAACAAAGTAAATCCTTACTGATTGCCGAGCGTTTACCTGCATTGCAAACCATGTGGAAATCTTTCTCGCGCAGCGTGCAAAAATTACCCGCAGTCATTACCGCTTACGCGCAAGCGCTCGCTGAAAATTATCAGGATCAGGAAGCAGAGGTCATTGTACGCAAGGCCTTATCCAATAATTGGTACGAGCCTTTGGTAAATCTTTATGGCCGTTTGCAAGTGAAAGAAATTCACAGTCAAATCCGCACCGTTGAAGGCTGGTTGAAGACCAAGCCGCAAGATCCCGCGCTTTTGATCACCATGGGGCGATTGATGTTGCGCAATCAGCAATGGGAATTGGCGCGCGAGTATTTTCAGCGCAGTTTGAATCAACAGCAGAGTTTAGAAGCGATGGTGGAGCTGGCGCGGCTGATGGAAAAATTGGGCGATCACAAAAAAAGCGCCGAATTTTATCAGCAGAGTTTGTTAATCGCCGGTCACAACAAATAATAGCTGCTCGCGCAAAGGACTTCCGTGCACAGTTTTCTCCGATGGATGTTAAGGCTGCGCAATCCCTACCTGCTTCAGGGTTTGCGCAGTAAATTCCGCTCAGGTAACCATAACATCCATAACAACCACAGCTCCCATAAAAATTACAACATGATACGCGCGCTTTTGCTCGTCATCTGTGTGATTTTACTTGCATTACAATTTTCTCCTCTGCCGTCATCATTAACGTACACGCCTTACGCGAAGCTCCTGTTAGCGCGTGATGGCAGTTTGTTGGGCGCGGGTATTGCCGCTGATCAGCAATGGCGTTTCACGCCGGTAGAATCATTGCCGGATAAATATAAAAAGTCCTTGCTGCTATTTGAGGATCAACATTTTTATCGCCATCCCGGAATAAATCCGTTCGCAATTGCGCGTGCCTTGCAAGGTAACCTGCAAGCCGGAAAAGTCACCAGTGGCGGTAGTACCATCAGCATGCAATTGGCGCGTCTGCTGCGTCAGGCAGAACATCAACAGCAAAATAAAAAATTACCCGCGCGCAGCATTGCCAGCAAACTGTTAGAAGCGGGCAGTGCCTTCCAATTGGAGTGGCGTTTTAGCAAAGAGGAATTATTAATTCACTACGCGAGTCATGCGCCGTTTGGTGGCAACATTGTGGGTTTGCGTGCGGCGGCCTGGCGTTATTTTGGGCGCGCGCCGGAACATTTATCCTGGGCTGAATCTGCGTTGCTCGCTGTTTTGCCCAATAGCCCTGCACTGATTCATCCTGGGCGCCAACGCGATTTGCTACAACAAAAACGCGATCGTTTATTGCGGCGAATGCACGCAGAAAAATATTTTTCTGATCTGGATTTGCAGCTGGCATTAATTGAACCTCTGCCTGAGCGTCCGCAATCGCTGCCGCAACTCGCGCCCCACTTATTGGCGACCTTAAAAAAACAGCAAAGCGAACAACATTTATTTCACAGCAGTATCGATCCATTTATCCAACGTATTGCCGCACAAATCGCAGAGCGCCATAGTCTGCGCTTGGCCAATGAAGGTGTGAATAATATTGCACTGTTATTGATTGATCATGAGCGCATGGAAACCCTGGCCTACGTCGGTAATCAGGCGTGGCAAAAGCAACAGCGCTATGCGCCTGATTTGGATTTAATACAGCGCCCGCGCTCCACTGGCAGTATTTTAAAACCGCTGCTTTACGGATTGATGTTGCAAGAAGGCGAGTTGGCGCCCACCAGCTTAATTCCCGATATTCCCACGCAGTTCGGCGGTTACAGCCCGAAAAATTATGACCGCAGTTTTCGCGGTGCAGTGCCCGCACAATTTGCATTGGCACACTCATTAAATATTCCCTCAGTGCGCATGTTGCGCGATTACGGCATTGGAAAATTTCAGGAAAAATTACAGGCGATGGGGATGACCACTCTGTTTCGCCCCGCTGATGATTATGGTCTCACATTAATTTTGGGTGGAGCAGAGGGAACCCTGTGGGATCTCACCGGCATTTATGCACGCGTCGCCGCCAGTGCACGCGACGGTAATATCAATCAGCCCGCACCGACGTTGCTTTTACAGAAAGATCTGCAGCGACAAAAAACACTATCAATTAAACCGGTGATGCAACAAGGCGCCGCCTGGTTAACCTTGCAAGCTTTGATCGATGTCGCCCGCCCCGGCAATGATAATTACTGGCGCGATTTTTCCGGCAGCCAAACCATCGCGTGGAAAACCGGCACCAGTTATGGCTTGCGCGATGCGTGGGCGATTGGCAGCAACGGCCGCTACACACTCGGTGTCTGGGTAGGTAATGCGGGTGGTGAGCCAGCGAGTTTTATTAGCGGCCAAAGTAGCGCTGCACCGATTTTATTTGATGTGTTCGATGCGTTGCCGAGCGTGAATTGGTTTGCGAAACCCGCTCACGCACTCAAAACCATTTCGGTGTGCAAAGACGATGGCTATCTCACCGGCGGGCAATGTGATGCTGTGGACATGCAAATTCCCATCACCAGTCATTTTGATAAAGTCACTAAAACGCATCGCCGTATTCATCTCGATAGCAATGAACAATTTCGCGTACACAGCCGCTGCGAAACCGTGAGTAATATGCAAGCGCGCGATTGGTTTGTGCTGCCACCCACACAGGAATTTTATTGGCGGCAGCATCACAGCGAATACAAAGCCCTGCCGCCCTGGCGCAGCGATTGTTTGAGCGAATTATTGCAAGTCGATGAAGATCAGCCGATTGAATTGGTTTACCCCAACGAAGAGAGCCGCATTTATATTCCGATGGATCTGGACGGCAAACGCAGCCGCGTGATCTTAAAAGCGGTACACCGAAATCCTGCGGCGCACTTGTATTGGCATCTCGACGATGAATTTCTGGGTGAAACCAAAATCTTTCACGAACGGGAAGCCGCGCTTGAGCCGGGTCTACACAGGCTGCTGATTGTCGATAAACAAGGTTATAAGTTGGAGCGACGTTTTCGCGTGATTGGTAAAGAATAAAGATCCAAGCCCAGTGTGGATTCGTATCAATCTTATCATTCCACTGGTTACGAGAAATCCTATGAGTCACTATTTAATTGTTGGCGGCACACGCGGCATTGGCGCTGCGCTTACTGCTCAGCTGATTGGCGAGGGGCACAAGGTCACCATTTGGGCGCGCAATGCGGCCGATGTTGCTGGTGCACAATGCATTGTAAATAATCCCGCAGAAAACACTCCTGATCTCACCGGTTTACCGGATGTGCTCGACGGCTTGGTCTATTGCCCCGGCAGCATCAATCTCAAGCCTTTTGCGCGTTTATCGGCAGAAGATTTCTTGCAAGATTTTCAGATCAATTTACTCGGCGCCGTGCGCAGCTTGCAGTCTGTTGCACCTCTGTTAAAAAAATCGAATCAGGCCAGCGTTGTTCTTTTTAGCACTGTGGCTGCCACACTCGGAATGCCATTTCATGCGAGCATTGCCAGCAGTAAAGCGGCGGTGGAAGGTTTGGTAAAAAGTTTAGCGGCCGAGTGGGCGCCAACTATTCGTGTGAACGGAATTGCTCCCTCATTGACGAACACATCCCTTGCCGAAAAATTATTAAACACGCCCGAAAAAATCGATGCAGCGGCAAAACGTCATCCACTACAGAAAGTGGGCGAGGCCAAAGACGTAGCCGCTATGGCCGCGTTTTTATTATCGCCTCAGGCAGCATGGATTTCTGGTCAGATCCTCCATGTGGATGGCGGTATGTCCTCGCTCAAAAATTAATTTATCCGCATTAAACCGGTGTTTCTGTTTATCGTTTAAATGGAACGCCGGTTGTCAGATAAGTCGCACTGCGCCACAACCATTCCACTGGCCCATAATAAAAACGTTTTACCCACCAGTGCGCTAACAATATGAGCAAGGTATAAAAAATAATGCCCGCCAACAAACTATTGGTTTGGCCGATGGTTTTATACCAACCCAGACCGTAGGGATAAAATAGCGGTACGCCGACGAGTGACTGAATCAAATAAATACTTAAACTAATGCGCCCGCAGGGTGCGAGCAGATTTAATAATTTGCCGCTGCGCTGCCAGAGATGGAGTTGAATAAATAGCAAGACCAAACTGGCCATAATCGCCGTGCTCAAATAAGAGTCGAGCAATTGTTGTAAATACCATTTCGCCATGCCGGTTTCCTGAAAAAAATTCGCGGGTAATTGTGCGAGGTATTTGTTCAGAGAATAAAAGATAATTGTGGCGAGCAATGCGATACCTAGGGCTTTAATCCGGCTGCGTTCAAATTTGTCGGCTTGGGTAAAGAAACCCATACGCCCCAGTACCAAACCTATTAAAAATAAACCAATCAGTTGTAATCCGCGCCCGGATTCCACAAAAAACATCCACTTGGCGTAGAGCCCATCGCTGCCATTAAGCACAAGCAATTCAGTGAGGCTGGCTTTTTCAATCGCGGTGTACACATTGCCAAACAATGAAAAGAAGGCGGGATTATCATTAGCGCTGGTCAGATTATTGAGTGCGGCAAAAAATTGGTAATAAAACGGCAGCTGCAACAAGCAGAGCATGGCGATGGCGATTAACCGACGGTTGCTCAAACCCTGCACAAACAGCAAACTCAAACCAATCACACCGAGTACCGACAAAATATCGCCTAGATAATAGAGCGTATGTATATAACCAATTGCGAGCAAAATAACCAAGCGCCACGCAAAACGGTAACTAAAATTCACACCTCTTTTAGCCTGTTTATCCATGATGATAAAAAAGCTCAGGCCAAACATGAGTGCAAAAATAGCGTAAGCTTTACCTGCAAATAAAAAGAAAATGAAATTGTGCAGCGGGGTTGGGTCTTGATTGATCCAATATAATTCAAAATATTCCATAAAGTGGACGAGACAAATTCCCATCAAAGCAAAGCCGCGCAGTGCATCAACGAGTTCTACACGCTGCGGAACAGCGGGGGGATTCAAGCTTGGTGCGGTCATAGGTAAATATCGCCGTTATCTGTTATTGGAGTGTGGCTGAAGCCTTTGCTAAAGAGTCTAGGCGTTGTGTTTATTATGTCTGCTTAAGATTTGTTAAATCGTCTGAACTTCTGCTTGAACGCGTGGCACTTTTTACCGGTAAACCTTCACTTTTGTATAAAACCGTTTCGCTTTGCGCAGTGCGTAAAGTGAACCCTGCGTAAGCGCAGCACCTTACCACTTATTAACAATCGCCCAGCGTAATTCCCTCTATAATGCGGTTTTGCTTGTCCCGCTTCGGAGCGCTACGTGGTTTCTTCCCCTCAACTTGTTTCACTCGATGATAAACGCGCGTTCTGGCGCAGTGTGATTTTGCTGTCGCTGCCGGTAGCGGCGCAGATGCTTATGCAATCACTTCTGGGCATGGCCGATGTGATTATGGTGGGCGATCTGGGCTCCAGTGCGATTGCAGCGGTGGGTTTGGCTGCAAAAATCCACTTTTTGTTATTGGTATTGATGAGTGGTCTCGCGACTGGCTGCAGTATTTTGGTTGCGCAATACATAGGTGCAAAAGATTTTGTCAGTTGCCAGCGCACGCTCGCAGTCACCTTGTTGGTGGGCACGCTGGTGATGATTCCGTTTGTGTTGGTGTTTGGTTTTGCATCCAACACTTGGGTTAGTTGGATTAATCCGGATGAAAAAGTCGTCGCGCTCGCCGCCCAGTACCTCATCATCACTGCACCCGCTTTATTGTTTACCCAGTGGATCGTTATTTACGAAGCGTCATTGCGCGCACTGGGTAGTACCACCATGCCGTTGGTCGCTGGTGTTTTTGCTGCGGTGTTAAATATTGTGGGCAACTATGCACTCATCGGCGGTAACTGGGGTTTTCCTGCATTAGGTGTTGCCGGTGCTGCTTGGGCAACATTGGGTTCGCGCTTTTTGCAATTGCTGATTGTGGTGGGTTGGGTCTACGCAAAAAAACACGGTTTTGCATTGAGTTTTGCGCAGTTGCGCATGGGGTTGGATAAAGTTCAAATTAGTCGCTATCTCGCCTTTTCATTGCCGCTCCTTGCCAATTACGCGATTTGGGCAGTCGGTAATTCCACCTATCATTTGGTTACCGGGTATGCGGGTACGGAAGCGCTCGCCGTAATGGGTGTCATAGTGCCGATTGAAAGTGCGTTCTTTGCATTGTTTGTCGGCCTTGCCAATGCATCGGCAGTGTTGATCGGGCGCGAGCTAGGCGCGGGTAATAATGACACCGCATGGCAACTGCATAAATTTTTTGATCGCATCACGTTTGTGTTGTTAATTATTTTTTGTTCCGCTCTCTGGTTTGCGCGCCCCTGGATGCTTTTAATTTTTGATCAGCTTGATGAAAAATCTACCGACCTTTTGTTAAGTACTCTTGGTGTATTTTGTCTGCTGGTTTGGGTAAAAGTCATTAATATGATGCGTATTATCGGTGTCCTGCGTGCAGGGGGCGATAACCGTTTTACGCTGATTACGGATACCGTCGTCATGTGGGTTTTTGGTTTGCCCATTTATATCGCCGTGGTGTTCTTAACCAAACTATCGTTTGTCTATATTTATGCACTAATGTTTTTGGAAGATGGATTGAAGTTTATTCCTGTTATTCGGCGCATTATCAGCCGCAAGTGGATGAACAATTTAACCCAGCAATAATGGCTTTGAGTGCAGAATAATCCGGGGAATCTCGATGTATAGATTGAATAGAGTGGATGCCTGGATTCTGCTGGCGATTTATCGAGCGGGTAAGCAAAATAAAACTGACTATGCGGATATCGTTTCCTGTCTGCCCGATCTCTCTCTGTCTGTTCCTCAGCATCAAGAATTTAAAGAGGCCTACAATAAATTTCTGTACATAAAATTTATTCTCGCGGACGGTGCCGATGCCTCGCTTGCGCCCGCCGCACAACAATTAATTGAAACCGCACAACCTGAGTTTGCAATCGGTAGCGGTGCGCATGCGTGGGTTGATGCAATATTTAACAAGCTGGCAATTTACAAATGTAAAAGCATGTGCGATCGCCACGAATGGCAAGAGGCGCAGTATTTACATGGGCTTGAATTATTAAGTGAATTAAAAGGAGCTGATAATGTTAATTAAAATTGACGACCTACGGGGCCCTGAAGTAGCGCAAATACTAACGGAACATTTGACGGATATGTACGCCGTATCGCCGCCAGAAAGTGTTCACGCATTGGATCTGGATAAGCTACGCCAACCGAATATCACTTTTTGGTCAGTGTGGGACGGCAACCAATTAGCCGGTTGCGGTGCAATAAAAGAATTGAATGCAACACATGCTGAAATTAAATCCATGCGCACCGCCAACGCCTATCGCGGCAAAGGCGTCGCGGTAAAAATCATGGAGCACATATTGAGTGTTGCGGCTGAGCGAAAGTACCAGCGTTTGAGTCTGGAAACCGGAACGCAGGATTTTTTTATCCCAGCACGCAAACTCTACGAGCGCTTCGGCTTTGAATACTGCGGGCCATTTGGTGATTACCAAGAAGACCCTTACAGTGCGTTTATGACGAAAGTGATTGTTTAACGGTAATTTTTTTAGCGCAGTTTGGCTTCCCAGGTGTCATCAATTTTTGCCGAATAGGGATACCAGTCATCTTCTGCTGCCAGCAACACACGTTCAGGCGCTGCCAAGGATGGGTGCAATGCCAAGGTGAAAAAAAAGAAAGCAATCAGGTTTTTCAGCATGATCGATTAGTTCCCATAGTTGTCTGAAATCACCCTTCCTTAATCTCAATCCACTTTTTATTCGCTGCAGCCATAATCGCCAAATAACGTTTTTCAAAATCAGCGGGCTCATATTGGGCATTGCGTATGTTGAGTAGTTCTAATTCGGTTTTTAAATCCAGTAGTTGATTGCGAATATTGATTTCGTGAATCCATAATTTTTCGGGTGAGCGCAGTACCATGTAGCTGGTTACCATGGGCAAAATAATGGCGAACAATGTTGCGATGTTTTTGCTGGGGATGTTGAGAAGGGAAAAGTCAAACGCGGTGGATATGGCGATTAATACTGAAATACAGGATGAGGCAATCCATAAGCTACGATGCAACACTTTATGTCGGGTGGCTTGGTTGCCGTGGTCGTTCGCGGCGTTTTGAATTTTGGTAACGAGTGTATCTTCATTTTTCATGGCAGTCCCTCGTGTAGCAGTGGGTGTTAGTTGTTCGTCCAGTCTTCTAAAGTCAGGTCGGCAACGCGGGCAAACTCACGAGTGTTATTCGTTACTAATACAGCACTAAGGCTACGTGCGTGTGCCGCAATTAGAAAATCATTACTACCAATCATGCTGCCTTGTCGTTTCAGTGTTGCACGTAATACGCCGTAATGAATGCCTGCTTCAGCATCCCAGGGTTCTACTGTTAATCGCTGTGTGAATAATGCTAGCTCGGCATAGCGTTCGGATCGCATGCCAGCTTCCCCATTCTCTATCCCGTAACAAAGTTCGCCGTAGGTGATGGACGATATGCAAAGATTTTTAATGGCTTTGAACTTATGGCGCAGTTTATCGGAGCGGTTTTTTAAGACAAAAATACACGTATTGGTATCGAGCATATACATGATCAATTATTCCTTTTGGCTGAATTAACCTTTATTAAAAGTCACGTTCCTGTGCGGCTAATTGATCACGGTCTGCCATAAATGAGTCATCGAACGCTGGCTTGCGGTCAAAAAAATCATCCCATGTGTGGGGTTTGGGCGAGATAACGACTTCATCTCCCTGTTTGCGTATGAATACTTCATTGCCGTCAAAGCGGAATTCTTTGGGTAAGCGCACAGCTTGGCTGCGGCCATTCATAAATATCTTTGCAAGATGATGCATGGTACGAACCTTTATTTGGTATATATCAAATAGAATATACCCGTCTGTGCGAGTTGCCAACCGCAAGTTGACGATGTTGCTGGCCCCTAAGCTAGTCCTGGTTTTTACGCCAGGATTCAATAAACCCCGGCACTTCGTTGGCGGGCATGGGTCTTGCCCAGTAATAACCTTGTGCCTGGGTGCAGCCCAGGTTGCGTAAGAGGGCGGCGGTACCTGCGTCTTCTACGCCTTCGGCGATGGTTTTTAGGCCGAGGCTGGCAGACATTTGGATGATGGCGCGGACGATGGCGGCGTCGCCGGTTTGGTCGTCCATTTTGCGCACGAAGGATTGATCGATTTTCAGTGCTTCTACTTCAAATTTTTTCAAGTAACCCAAATTGGAATAGCCAGTTCCAAAATCATCAATCGATAAATGTACACCTTCGGCGCGCAGCGTGGAGAGAGTAGTGGCGAGGCGGTCGCTGTCTTCAATTAGGAGTGATTCGGTTAATTCCAATTCCAAAAATTGCGGTGGTAGGCCGCTCGCTGAGAGTGCACCCAGTACGATGGAATCTATATTGCCGCGTTTAAATTGAATCGACGAAATATTAATGGCCACGGCAAATTGCAAAATGCCCTCATCATACCAGCGCTTGCCTTGTTCGCAGGCTTCGGTGATTACCCATTCGCCTAACTGAATAATTAAACCGGATGATTCTGCCAGTGGAATAAACGTGGCGGGAGAAATAAAACCCTGGTCTGGATGATGCCAGCGCAGCAGCGCTTCAAAGCCGCAAATATCATTGGTTTGCAAATCAATTTTGGGTTGGTAGTGAAGGCTGAATTGTTTTTCTTGCAAGGCTTTACGCATGCCGGAAATGAGGCTGATGTGATCCAGCATGTTGCGGTTAATTGCCGGATTAAAAAACCGGAAGCTGTTGCGCCCGGAATCTTTTGAGTGGTACATGGCGATGTCGGCTTTTTTAATCAGCGTATCCAGATCCTCGCCATCTTGCGGAGCCAGTGCGATACCAATCGAGCAGGTGCAAAAAATTTCGATGTTGCGATACACATAGTTTTCCGAGACCAGTTGCAAAATGTCCACACTTGCCTCGGATACCTGATCCGCTGCGGTGATGTTGGGCATAAATACAATAAATTCATCGCCGCCGTAGCGGCATACCCAGTCGACTTGTTTGGTGTAACTCAATAGCCGCAGTGCTACTTCTTTGAGAATTTGGTCGCCGGCCTGGTGGCCGAGAGAATCATTGATGGGTTTGAGGTTGTCGAGGTCGATAAAGATAATGCCCAGCAACTGTTTATGTGCTTTAGCTTCGCGGTAAATTTGGTCGAAACTGTGCTGCGCCATGATGCGATTAGGTAACCCGGTGAGGGGGTCGTGCATGGCCATGTGTTCGATATGGTTTTTTGCTGATTTAACTCGTTCGTTTTCACGCGCGAGTTCATCGAGCGTGGCGCGGTAGTCATTTGCGAGCATCCAAACAGCAAGGCCGACCACCAGCAAAATCACTATGGCGATGGCGCCGGTGGCCAAATTGATGGGCTCTACGGTGTTTTGTACTAGGCCGTATTCATTGGCGAAGGAGACCGCCATCAGCACTGCTACCATCACGGAAAGCACCACCAGTAGGATGCGTTTGTTGCCAACCATGGCTGCAAAAATCAGCACGCCGCAATAACCCAGTACCGAGCTGTCGCGAATGCCGCCGCCAATCCAGATGAGATAGGAAAGCATGAGGGTAAGGGATAACAAAAAAATGGCGGCGCCAGTTACCGGTCGTTCTTTATAAATGGCCCAGTCCACGCTGAATAAAAAAATGCCGGTGGCCATGAGGATAATGGCATCACGATAATAGCCTTGGCCAATAGTAATGATACTGACCAGCAGCAGGGCAGCTTGGGTGATGCGCAAAATTTGCATCAGTCGAATGATTTTTTGCCGGCTGAATGCCTGATGGATCTGCAGGCTCTTTGCGGGTGTTGGCTGCGCCATGTTGGAAAAGTTATTTTGGTTGGCCACGTGACACCTGAGGGTTGATGGTTCTGTCTGGCCTGCGGGATAACCATCTTTCCGTGCTGTCGGTATAACTTCCAGCGCTCCTGTTCGCTGTTGCGGATAAACCCCCGAGGCTATGATTATGTATAGCTGATCACCGGCGAAGCGCTAGTCGCCGGTGTAAATACTGCGGGTTGGTGAGTGCGGTCCGGCTCTATCCTGTCAATTTATCTCTAAACATAAAGAAAACGGCACCTAAAAGGTATAAGCCTGCCCAGAGGTAATCCAGTTTAAGCGGCTCCTTCATGTACAAGACGGCAAAGGGTAAAAATAGGCCTTAAGGTTTGGGCTGGTGCAGGTCAGCTTTTTTGCCCGCAAAATAGGAGCTGATAATGCTCAGAATCCAGCTCGCCAATAATATCCATTTACCCTGGTCCCAGTAGGGCGAGCTAAACAGGGCGCCGTGCAGTGAATTCCACATATGGCCGATATCGATCGCCCTATTTCCTTTTTCTATTTCTGCGGCCATTTCTGCATTTAGTTTAAATGCGACAGCAAATAAATTTTTAAATAGCATGATAATCACGAGCGCAGCGGGTAGGGCAAAAATACAACCGCGCAAATAGTGGCGCAAAAAAAACAAACCGGCACCGGGAAATATCGTTGCCGATAAAATTGCAGCACGTCGCGCTTGGCTGAATGTTTCTGAAGGTTTTTTATTGTTCATAAAATGCGTCACTCGAAAATTTTTGGATAAATTATTTTTCCGCTACCAATTGTTCCAGGCGATAAAACGCCTCGCCGGTTTCGTCGGCGAGATTATCCGCTAGCCAGGGTAAGGTCTCTTCCATGGCGCCCCAGAGTGTCCAAGGCGGGTTGATGACAATCATTCCGCTTGCCGTCATGCCGTGTTCGGGATTGTCGGCGCGCAAACCGAATTCCATCAATTGAATATTTTTAATGCCGGATTTTTTTAACGCCAACTCCATTTCATCCACACGTTGGCGTAACACTACCGGATACCAAATGGCATAGGTGCCCGTCGCAAAACGTTTGTGCGCTTGCTGCACTTGTTTAATTAACAATTGGTAATCACTTTTGACTTCATAGGAAGGATCAAGTAATACCAGTGCGCGGCGATCTGGCGGCGGCAACAATGCTTGCAAGCCCGCAAAGCCATCTTCATGTTCGACTTTGATACGTTTGTCGTCGCGCATGCAATCGCGCAAAAATTGAAAATCGGCTGGATGTAATTCGTGTAAAAACAAACGATCAATCGGGCGCATGAGTGTTTGAGCGATGAGCGGTGAGCCGGGATAGAGTTGTAATTGTTTGCCATCATTAACGGTGCGCACCAGCTCCAGCAAACGTGTGATGGCAGCCGGTGTCTGTGCGTTTGACCACAGATGGCCAATGCCGCTATCGAATTCGCGATTTTTTTGTGCCTGGGGCCCGTTCAATTTGTAAACGCCTGCGCCGGCGTGAGTATCGATAATGCGCAGCGGTTTATCTTTTTGGGTCATGTACTCCAGCATATGAATCAATACGGTGTGTTTGAGTACATCGGCAAAATTACCGGCATGAAAGCCGTGGCGATAGCTGAGCATAAAAGAATTCCAACAGGAAACAGTGTGGCTGCAACGGGATTATCCGCGCTGCAGCGCAAGGAGCTGAATTATAGCCATCTGCAGGAACAATTACCCCTACAAGATTGTCACAAAACAAGCCTTTTAGCCGTGGTGTTTACCAGTTAAAGTAGCGCCTGACCCCATCTCACCAAGAAGATTCTGGAATTGCTGACTTCTGCCTCACCCTTTGCGCGCGGATGTGCGCTCTTGCTTGCGCTGGTTGCCTTGCCGCTAATGGCGGCGGAGCCTGAGATCGAGCTCGAAGGCGGCACCAAAAGCCTGCGCGAAAATATTCGCCAACATCTCACTATCCTCGACGAAGGTTGTAAAACACCCTTGTGGCGTTTGCACGCATTGCTCACCGACGCGGAAAATGAAATCGCCATTGCTGCACAAGCGCTGGGCTACTACGAACTTGAATACGAAGCCAAATTGCGCAATAACAAAGAGTGCTGGGGGTTGGATATCACACTCATCCCCGGTGAGCCAGTGCTGGTAAAAGAAGTCCGCATTGAGATCAATGGCGAGGGCAGTCAGGATACAATTTTTCAGAGCTTGTACGATAAGCCCGGCATCAAGGTCGGCAATAAATTAAATCACGGCCGCTATGAAACGCTAAAAGCTCGCTTTGGGACTCAGGCGGCGATTCACGGATATTTTGATGCAGAGTTTGAGCACTCGCAGATATCCATCAATACCGAAGAAAAAACCGCGCTTATTGAATTGGTGTACAACACCGGCAAGCGTTATCGCATAGGTGCGATTAATTTGCAGCACGATATTCTCAATGAGAGTTTCCTGCGGCGTTATTTTAATGTCGCTGAAGGTGACTATTACGATTCCGACGAATTGCTCGAATTAAAAAATTTATACAACGCCAGCAATTATTTTTCAGTCGCGAGTATTACGCCGGATTTACAGAAATTAAAAGACCACAAGGTCACCGTGGATATGCAGTTGGAAGCGCGCAAGCGCCGCGAATATTCGGTGGGTGCTGGTGTTGATACAGATGCAGGCCCGCGCGTGCTCTTGGGGTTTGAGGATCGCTATGTCAATTCAAACGGGCATTCAATTAACGCCGATATTAATGCCGCTGAAAAGAAAACCAATGCGCTGCTTGCCTACACTATTCCTATGCGTCGTCCGGCCTACGAATTTGTGCGGATTTACACCGGCTATGAAAAAGAAATTACCGATACGACTCGCAGTTACAAAGATACTTTCGGCACCAGCTACACCTATTATCAAGATAGTAAATGGCTGCAAACCTATGCCCTGGATTATGCGCGCGAAGATTCCACCATCGGCACCGACAACGAAGATACGACGAATTTGATTATTCCATCCGTGGCAATTACGCGCACTAAAACCGATGGCAACCCTTATCCTTTGTCGGGCTGGACGCTGCTGGCAAAGCTGTCCGGCTCGCCGCAGGGCCTGGGTTCGGATTTCAGTTTTGTGCAAGTGCACTTGCGCGCAAAATATATAAAAGGTTTTTCATTCGGACGAATTTTATTGCGCTCGGAAGTGGGCACGACCCAACTCGATGACTTTAGCGAGCTGCCGGCCTCGGTGCGTTTTTTTGCCGGTGGTGATGCGAGTGTGCGCGGCTACGATTACAAATCCCTCGGGCCGAAGCGCGATTTCAGTAAATTTGCGGGGCCGTTGGAAAATCCCAAATTAGCGGAAGAGGTGATAGGCGGTAATAACTTACTGGTGAATAGCATCGAATATGACTACCGTTTTGAAGATTCTAATTGGGCAGCTGCTGCCTTTTTTGATGCGGGTAACGCCGCTAACGATAGCAAGATTGAGGTTAAGCGCGGTGCTGGTATTGGTGCGCGGTGGATTTCGCCCATAGGTCCTATTCGTATTGATGTGGCCAAAGCATTGGATGGCGACGAAGGCGTGCGCCTGCATATCAGTATGGGGCCGGATCTGTAATGTATTCGCCAATGTTGCCAATGATGCTATGCCGATGATGTTACGAAGAACACGTAATCTTTTTTTTAGTCTGCTCGCGCTGATACTTATTCTACTCGCGAGCCTCAGTGCGCTGGTTGAAACGGAAACGGGCAGCCGTTGGGTGATTACGCGAATCGCCAGCCTTGCGGATATTACACTCGGGGATATGTCGGGCAATTTGCGCAGCGGCTTGGATATCGATTTCGTTGATTACACGCAGGGCGAACATCACTATCGTGCGGAGCAGGTGTCGTTTCGCTGGCGCCCCGCTGCATTGCTCTACAGCGAGGTATGGATTCAATCGCTGCGTGCAAAAAAAGTGTTGATTCAGCTTCCGCCGACACCCGAAAAAAAATCACCAGCACACCCCTTTAGTGAATGGCCATCGCTCGCCTTGCCTGTGCGTATTCGTCTTGATCAGCTAACCATTTCCAATATTGATTACGTGCAAGGCGATACACGCATGCATTGGCAAAAATTGAGTGGCTCGCTCGGGTTGGGAACCTTTCATCTGCGTTACAACAAGCTCGCACTGCAACACGCTGACTATGCGCTGCATGTCAGTGGCGCCACGAATTTACGGTTTCCCTATGACACCGAAGCCGTATTGCAGTGGCAGTGGCAAGCGCCTCAACAACAAGGCAGTGGTGAGGACACTCTGGCGTATATGGGCGTGACAGAACTAAAAGGAAATTTAATGGATGTGCAATTGCACAATCAACTCAGTTTGCCGGTAGTGCTCAGCCTGGATGCCGCACTGCAATTGGTGGATAAAAAACAACAGTTGCAAACGGCTCCACCCATGACGTTATCAGCAAACTGGCAACAACAAACCTTGCCTGCGTCCTGGTGGATTCCCGCCCAACCACAGCCGATCACTACGGGAAAATTAACGGCGACCGGTAATTGGAAAGCCTATGCACTGCAATTGGATGGCGATATTCACTTGCCCGATGCGCCTGCATTGGCAATTACCGCAGCGGCGAATGGCGATCTTGAAAAAATTAACGTCAGTAATTTATTTATTCGCGAATTACACAATGTAATGACGCCAGACACTCAAGCAGTGCCCGATACGGCGCCCGCCTCTGCAAGTGTTGCAATGACCGGCAACAACAATGAAACCGGGCTGCAGTTAAGTGGCGATGTGCGCTGGTTGCCGCACTTGGAATGGCAGGTGACGGCTGCGGCAAAACGGCTGAATCTCGCCAGTGTGATTGATAACTGGTCGAGTGATATTAATCTGGCTTTTACTACCAAGGGTTCACAGATTGACGGTGTATGGAATGCGGCGCTGCAGAATTTGCAACTGTCGGGCGAGCTGCGCGGGGTCAATGTCCAAGGTGATGGCGATGTGTTTCTGGAAGAAAAAAATATTCGCAGCGATGCCTTGAATCTCATTGTGGGTGCTAACCGTTTGCAGGTGAATGGGTCAATCGGCGAACAATTTAATCTTGATTGGGATTTCAACGCGCCTTTGTTACAACAATTAAATAATGGTATGAGCGGCAGTGTGGTTAGCCGTGGCGAATTGCGTGGCGATTGGAAAAAGCCGCGTGTGCAAATGCAGGCCAGCGCTGAAAAATTTTCTTGGGATAATTATGCCGTTGAAAAACTTGATCTCTCCTTGACACCAAAATTAGCTGATCTGATCCCGGAAAAAGCTGCTCCGGAAAAAAATGCACCTAAAGCAGGAGAAGATCCGGCGCTGCAAAAACCAGTGGACGAAAAGAGTTTAAATCGCATCGTTAATGAAATAGTCAATGAGCAGTATCTATTGGCCTTTAATGCCAAGCAATTGCGTATTGCGCGGCAACGTTTTTCGACGCTAAAAATTGATGGCACAGGTTCAGTGAACCAACATCAATTAGCGGTTGTGGTGAAGAGCCCCGCCTATGGCCATACCGATTTTAAATTGACCGGTCATTATGATGGCAATGAGTGGCAGGGCAAGTTAAGCCAGCTCGCAATTAAAGCGAAGCGCGTGCCGCGCTGGTGGCTTACTGGCAGCAAATCTATTCGGATCAATAAAACCTCGGTGCAGTTGGGTGCACAGTGTTTTACCACCCGCAGCAATTTAACGGCAGTGGTAGAAAATGCGGAGCTGCTGGAGCGCGAACAATTGATTGGCGAATGGATTCCAAATCAGTCGTCAGTAAAAAGTCCTTACGGCTGGTTGGATCAACATCAGGCTTTGCCTTCGTCCGGTATAAAAAAATATTCGCTGCCGCAATTGTGTATTGACGGCGAATGGGCAATTGCGACGGGGGCGAAATTGAATGCGCAACTGGATTCAATTCCACTGCGTCAATTTCTTGCGCTCTTTAAAGTGGAGGTGTATTTCGCCGGTGTGATGGATGGCTCGCTGCATGCGACCAGCAGTGATTTTTCGCTCGCCAATACGCAGATCAGCACGCAGATCAGCACGCGCAACGCTGAATTGCGCTACCAATATTCCGGCGGTACTACGGAAGTTTATGCCTGGCGTAATTTTGGTGTGCGCGCGAACTTGAATCAATCACAGCTGGATGCAGTTGCCGGTATGGAGTGGGTTGGGTACGGCACTGTCGATGCCAATACGCGACTGGATTTGGCGCAGAAAAAAATTATCGATGGAAAATTACAGGCGCAATTTGACAACCTCGCGCCACTGGAAACACTGCTGACCTATGCTAACGATGTGAAAGGGAATTTTCGTGCTGAGTTAACCGCAGGCGGAAGTTTTGCACAGCCTGTTGTGCTGGGTGATCTTAGTTTGCGTAATGGCGCAGCGAATTTGCCTCGCCTGGGTTTGGATCTCACCAATATTGAATTGCAAATGAATTCCAATCAGGCGGGCAATATTAATCTGGTGAGTCAATTGCAATCCGGTGATGGGCGTTTATCGCTGGTGGGTGATCTGCATAAATTCGGCTCACCGGAATGGAATCTGCAAGGTTTTATTAACGGCGCCGATTTTAAAATTATTTCACTGCCGCAATTAAAAGCCACACTGAGCCCGGATATCAAACTCATCGCCACGCGCGATGCGGTACATATCTCGGGTGAGGCCATTATTCCCTGGGCGCGCGCCAATATAAAACGTCTGCCGGAATCCGCGACGCAGATATCCAGTGATGCGGTAATCGTCAATGAGCGTTTTGCACAGGGTGAGCCAGCTGCACCCATGAATATTTTCACCAATTTGACATTGTCATTGGGTGATGACGTGCGTTTCAGAGGTTTTGGTTTAAATAGCAAATTGTCGGGCAAGTTGAGTTTGTTGAAAGAATCCCAGCGGCAATTTTTTACCAGTGGTTATGTGAGTGTGGTGGATGGTAGTTACAAAGCCTATGGGCAGACACTCACGATTGATCGCGGCCGTTTGGTATTTCAGGGGCCCTATGAGAATCCGGGTTTGGATATTCGCGCCTCGCGTGTGATTAAAGGGGACGATGAAACCAAAGTTGGTTTGGAAATTGGCGGTACCTTGCAGCGGCCAATTGCCCATGTGTACTCGGTGCCCACTCGCTCTGAAAGTCAGGCGATGATGATGCTACTCACTGGCAAGCCTGCCAGTGAAGTCACCAGGGCTGATGCCTCGGTATTGCTGGGTGCCATGAGTGGATTGGGAATGGATTCCGATGGCTCTATTGCCTCGCAAATTACCCAACTCTTTCGGTTGGATGAGCTGGAAGTGAAATCGGATGAGGGTATCGATCAAAGCCAATTGTTTATCGGTAAATACCTCACGCCAAAACTCCTGGTGCGTTATGTGGTGGGTATTTTTGATCGCGCGTTTAGTTTGGGTATGGAATACCAGCTGACCAAGCATTTGCGTTTGGAGGCAGAATCCGGCGCGACTCAAAGTGTGGATGTGGTTTATAAAATCGAGCGCTAAATAATCGCGCCATTTAACAGGGGTAAACTTGCGTTATTCGAACTAGATTGTATTTTTAACTGTGTCAGTTCCCATTTCCGCTGTAAAACCACTGAGGCTCTGCTATGAAATCACTGCATTATTACCTGAAGCTATTTTTATTTCCGCTATGTGTTTTTATCAGTGCAAATGTGCTGGCGGACGATGCATGGCAAAACGCCAGCGGTTGGTGGAATGCAACGGATATTCCCGCCTTTGATAAAAGCAAAATTTCCCAACAGCTTGCATTGGTAAAGGTACAAGGCAATAAGTTTGTGGATGATAAGGGCAAGGTGGTGGTGTTTCGCGGCGCCAACATTGCGGACCCGGATAAAATTGCCAACGACAAACGCTTCACCAAAAGCCATTTTGAGGCGATTAAAGCCTGGGGCGCGAATGTAGTACGTGTGCCCGTGCATCCGTCGGCCTGGCGCAAGGAGGGCAAAAAGGCCTATCTCGCGCTGCTTGATCAAACCATCCTTTGGGCGAATGAATTGGGTATCTATGTGATTATCGATTGGCATTCCATCGGTAATCTTAAGTCGCAAATGTTCCAAACAGCTTCCTACTATACCGATAAGGGTGAAACGCACGATTTTTGGCGTACCGTGTCGGAGCGTTATGCGGGTGTCAATGCCGTTGCGTTCTATGAAATTTTTAACGAGCCGACCGTGTTTAATGGCCGTTTAGGTGTGGTGAGTTGGGCAGAGTGGAAGGCGATCAATGAGGAAATTATCACCGTCATTCAAGCGCACAACCCCAATGCCATTTCACTCGTGGCGGGTTTCAATTGGGCTTACGATTTAACCCCCGTGGCCACTGCGCCCATCGAGCGCGAGAATGTGGCTTACGTTAGCCATCCTTATCCGATGAAAGTGAGCGCGCCCTATGAGCAAAACTGGACGCGGGATTTTGGCTTTGTTGCCGATAAGTATCCCGTCTTTGCCACTGAGATTGGCTACCAATTGGCGACCGATAAGGGCGCCCATATTCCAGTGATAGATGACGGAAAATATGGCAAGCGGATCACTGATTACTTTGGCGACAAAGGCATTAGCTGGGTTGCCTGGGTGTTTGATCCGGATTGGTCACCGCAACTGATAACTGACTACGACACCTACGCGCCAACGATGCAAGGCAAACACTTCCGTGAAGTCATGCTGCGCGAAAATAAGAAATAGTTTTTGGTAAGCCCCTCCCGCAAACCAGCACACAATCAACTTGTGTGCTGCGTTCTGAGTTCTACGCTCCACAAACCTTCCCTCTTTACTCAAAACGTAAAGTGACAGCGGCCCAGTTTGCCTTTTGGCGCCAACGTGGGACGACCGGACTTAAATTCAGGTGGAGGATAGGCGCACTGGAATCCAGTTTCGCTAAAGTCTCGCGCATGTCTCTTGCAACAGGAATCTAACAACAATAACAGTGATGTACTAACACCCCTGAGACGAATGGGTTCCCGGTTCAAATAATCAATAACAACCATTGGGTCACTATCATGAAACGATTCAACCGAGTCCTGCTTCTGCTGGGCGCGCTGGGTTTTGCCCATGCAAGCCAAGCCGCTATTCTTCCCTACGGTGCTGGTAACATCAGCGATACCATCAATTCCGCAAGTTGGAAATGTACGGTCGACTACGGCAACTGGATCCACAATGCCGGTGTGGTCAAACCCGGCGTCAGTAGTTGTAATCCAATCGGCGCGCCGACCCAGCTCTACCCCCAAAAGGTGGCACCGGCGAGCACCAAACCGACTATGACTCACCGTTGGTGGGGCTCTATACCCTTTATGGGCGAGATGAAGGTCGGCGCTTCTTCCGATTCTGGCTATATCACCCCCGATCCTATTACCGCACGTATCACCGAGCGCGGCGTGCGCATTCTCGGTATTCCTGCCGGTTTACGTACTGGCACTAACGAGACCATCTATTCCATTCCTGATCCCTTCAGTGAAGTGTTTGACGGCATCGCGGTAGGCAACTCGGCCTACTCCAACCTCGACGCCTTCCTCAAAGATTACAGCGATGGCTCAGTCACCGTGCAGTGGAAAAGTGGCGCTACGGCGGTGATGGAAGCGACCTTCGTACACGGTTCACCTTACGTGTACTTTACGGCCTTACAGGGCAATCTGGTTATTCGCACCAAGTCGGCCGATGGCGGCGAGAAGGGCGTGTTTCATCAGAGCGGCAATAATCTGGGGGTTTGGACTGAAGTGGCGGGTAATCGCAATGCTTTCCTGATCACCGGCCATGATGCGACTACCTTCAGTGGTGTTAACACCAATAGCATCGGCGTCAATAACGGCTCCAAGCGCATGACGGTGACCTGGTTGCCGCAGCTCACGGGCACGCCGGACGCAGCAATGATCTCTACCTTTGCGCAATACGCTACTCAACCGGTAGACAAGGCAAACATCTCCTACGCAGTTGATCGCACTTCCAACAAAGTCACTGTCAGCCATCAGTACCAATTTAATGGCGCCAATGTAACCACCATGGTAGGTATGTTGCCGCTACACTGGAAAAACTCGACCCAGGCCGTGACCAGCTACAAAGCGCGTTCTGCTCGTGGTGTTACCAAATTCGCGGCTACCAGCAGTTTCAGCTACACCATTCCTTATGTGGGTGTACTGCCTTACTTCCCCGAGAATATTGGCGATTACAACCCAACCCAACTACGTGCGCTGGTGACTGAATTCGTTAATCAGGGCACTGCCAAGTGGAACACGGCGACGGATACCTATTGGGCAGGTAAGAACTACGGCAAAGTGGCAGAGCTGGCGGCGATTGCCCGTTCCATCGGCATGACTACCGAAGCGGATCAGATGATTGCCTGGCTCAAAGCCGAATTGCAGGACTGGTTCCGCGCCAATACCAACGGCAACCTGGATACCAACAAATACTTCGCCTACGACAACAACTGGAATACCTTGCTCGGGTTTGATGAATCCTTCGGCGCGCAACAGCAGCTGAACGATCACCACTTCCATTACGGTTACTTTGTGCGTGCGGCTGCTGAAATCTGCCGTATTGATGCGGGCTGGTGTGGATCTACCCAATACGGCCCCATGGTCGAATTGCTGATCCGCGATTACGCTGCAGGCCGCGATGACGCCATGTTCCCCTATCTGCGCAACTTTGATCCTGCCTATGGTTTCTCCTGGGCATCTGGCCACGCCAACTTTGCGTTGGGCAATAACAATGAATCGACCTCTGAAGCGGCTAACGCTTACGGCGCCATCGTACTCTACGGGATGATCACCGGTAATGATGCGATCGCCGAACGCGGCATGTACTTGCATGCCTCATCAACCGCTGCTTACTGGGAATACTGGAACAATATCGACCGCTATAAAGGTCTTGGCGGTGATTACGACAACTTCACCTCTACCTACACCAAACCGACCACCTCGATCATTTGGGGCAACGGCCATGTGTTCTCTACATGGTTCAGCGGCGCCTACGCCCACATCCTCGGCATTCAAGGTCTGCCACTTAGCCCGCTGGTGCTGCATATTGGCCAACACCCTGGCTACCTGAACAACTATGTGACCCTCGGATTGAGCCAGTCTTCCAATGGCAAGCCCTCTGGTTTACCCAATGGTCAATGGCGCGATGTCTGGTGGAATATCTGGTCGATGACCAACGGTCAGGCGGCAGTGGATGATATGTTGGCCTACGGTTTGAACAACCTGATCCCTGAAGAAGGCGAGACCAAAGCACATACCTATCACTGGGTGTACACCTTCAAACAATTGGGCCATCTGGCAACCGGCACTGGTGCACTTACGGCTAACCACCCTGCGGCGGTAGCCTTCAACAAGAACGGCTTACTCACTTACATCGCTTACAACTTCGGTTGTGCGGCGATCAATGTGGCTTACTCCGATGGCACCAGCTTCTCGGTTCCCGCCAAAGGCTATGCCTTGAAGCGTACCGGTCAGTCAGTGGTATCCAGTGGTGCTGGTTGTGGTGGTGCGAGCAGTTCAGCGCCAAGCTCAGTGGCGCCTAGCAGTGTTGCCTCTTCGTCCAAGTCATCGGTAGCGCCAAGCTCTGTTGCCAGTTCAGTCGCGGCTACGCCTTATGGCCACACGGTCTTAAGTAGTAACAGTGTGCGCTTCCACGCGAACAACGCCGCCTGGGCGGATATTCACTACACCATCAATAACGGCCCACAACAAAATATCCGCATGACCCACAATGCGGACAACTCCAACACCTACACCGTGACTGGTATTCCAGCAGGTGCCAGTGTGCGTTACTTCTTGACCATCGCTCAGGGTGCCGGTGCAATGGACACAGCCTGGGTGCAATTCGGTTGTTGCTCCGGTGGCGCCTCAAGTACGCCAGCCTCCAGCAGCGCACCGAGTAGCACGCCTGTATCCAGTAGCACGCCAGCATCGAGCAGCGCACCAAGTAGTACGCCAGCATCGAGCAGCCGCAGCTCGGTCGCAAGCTCTGCCCCTGCATTCAGCCGCTTGGTAGAGGCGGAAGCCTTTACTGCAATGTTCGGCATCCAAACGCAAGCCACTAGCGATACCGGCGGTGGCCAAAATGTCGGCTGGATCGATGCTAACGACTGGATGGCGTTCGCCAATATCACCATCCCGACGACGGGCAGCTATCGCATTGACTATCGTGTTGCCAGTCCTTCCGGAGCGATCTTTTCGTCTGACCTGAACGCTGGTTCACTCCAATTGGGTCGTGTGGCCATTCCAGCCACCGGTGGCTGGCAAAACTGGACCACCGTTAGCCAAACGGTAACGCTAAACGCTGGCACCTACGCCTTCGGCATATTCGCTCAGCAATCCGGCTGGAATTTGAACTGGTTCCGGATTACCAAGCTGTAAAAAATCCCTTGGGACACTAAGTGGGATAACCCTTACCCCTGCCAGAGGCAACTCTGTCAGGGGTTTTTTATGCGTACCACTTTTTTCATTGTGTAGAACCTACACACTACGGATAACCCCCAAAATGCTATTAACTTATTGATAAATATGGGTATTGCGTCTTCCCACTCGGTATTGTGGAAAGTGATAAGCATCAGGTTGGCGTATTTTTCAAGGTGGGACGACACCTTAATCATCAATTGTGATTATGACGCCGCTAGAAAAGCGGTTTTGGTCTAACGTTTTTGTGGGCGCTGCCGAGCGCTCAATCAACCAAAGGTCATTACATAATTTCATACCAATAAAAGAAGTGGAGAACTCCATGAAAAAGACACTAGTTACCAACCAGTCTATGAGCTTTAAGAAAAAAATGATTGCCACCACCGTCGCCTCAGTTATGGCAGCGGGCTTCAGCCCTGTCGGTTTCGCGCAGGAAGACGGTGCTGTAGAAGAAGTTGTTGTTACCGGTATTCGCGCATCCTTGCAGCGCTCCATGGATCAGAAACGTGAAGCCGTGGGTGTTGTTGACGTCATTTCCGCCGAAGATATTGGTAAGTTCCCCGATACCAACCTCGCCGAATCGCTGCAACGTGTGCCGGGTGTATCGATCGACCGTTCCGGTGGTGAAGGTACCCGCATTACCGTTCGCGGTATCGGATCAGACTTTAACCTTGTTACCCAAAATGGCCGCACAATCGCGCGTACCACCGGTGGACGCGGCTACGATTTTGCGAACATCGCATCAGAAATGGTAACGGCAGTTTCAATCGCCAAAACCAGCAATGCCATGTTGGACAGTGGTGGTATGGGTTCTACTGTCGATATCAAAAGCATTCGCCCGCTGAGCAGCCCAGGTCAAAAAATGGCTGTCAGTGCCAAAATGATGGATGACCAATCAACAAATAGCGGCAGTGCAACGCCGGAAGTGTTTGGCCTGTATTCCAATACCTTTGCTGACGACACCATCGGAATCGCGGTATCTGCTGCCTATCAAGAACGTGAGAGCGGTAGCGCAGTGGCTGAAGTGGGTACTGGCTGGCGCAGTTTTGATGGTCCAGTAGTTAACGCGTGGGGTGGTGTACCAAATACCAATCAAGTTAACCGTCCCGGTCAAGGCGATATCTACTCGGTTCCACAAACCACTATTTACCGCTTCAGCGAAGAACAACGTGAACGTCTAAATGGTCAATTAGTACTGCAATGGCAGCCTACAGAAACCGTAAAGGCAACACTCGACTACGATATGTACGAGCGTACCGTGCACGGCCAAACTAACGACGTATCCGCTTGGTTTACCTTTGCACCTTCCCGAAATGTGTGGACCGATGGTCCTGTGTCCTCCCCGTTAATTTATTCCGAGACTTACTTCACTAGAAGCGACGCGGTTGTTGGCAGCACGTGCAATGACAATCCCGGTAAAAAAGTAATTGGTGGCTCGAATGGTGAGCGTTTCTGCCCTGAAGACTTGTCTATGGCTGCCGGTATAAACGCCAATAAATTCACGGGCGATACACTTGGCTTGAACCTGGAGTGGGACCTAACCGACCGTTTGAGCTTAGCGTTTGACGCCGCGTTCTCAGACGCAGATCGCACGCCTGACAGCAATCTCGGTTCAAGTGCCAGCCTCTCAACCGCAGCGTTTATCAGAACCAGCGCAACAAGTGATTTCACCGGTGATATCCCAACCCTGATTGTTGGTGGCGGCAATGCAGTAAAGCCAACCGATATGGTTGTGACCGGCGGTGTGGTGGGCAACTCCGAAGACCACTCAACTGTTGATCAATACCAAGCCAAGGGCAAGTTTGAATTCGATGATATCAACAGCATCAACTTTGGTATCTCGTCCACTGAAATCTCCAACCAGTCGCAATCGATCAACGTTCAGCGTAATGACTGGGGCGGTGTAGGTAAGGCCGGTGATTTGGCTGCCGTCTTTGTGGGTACTGAGGCGAGCGTTGGTAGCTATTTTGATGGATCATTTTCCGATTTCAGCAGCGCCAAGGCCTTGACTGATGCGGGCCTTGTCACCGGAAATCGTCTCGCGGACGGCACTCTGCTCAGCCCGGAAAATATTCAAGATAAATTCTTTAAATGGGATTACGTAAAAGGTCGTGCGGCTGCCGAAGCACTTTACAACACTCCAGCGGCGCAAGCCGCAGCGCCTTGGACGGGTGATTGTGGTAGCGGCCCATCTGTATTCTGTCCGTCCGATGAATATGACCGTGACACTGACCGTACCACCGTTGAAACTACCACTGCGGTTTACCTGCAGTACAACTTCGAATCTGAACTCGCCGCTATGCCATTCCAGGCTCACGCGGGTGTTCGTTACGAAGAGACTGACGTGGAATCAACCTCGGCAACTGCTACCTATGGCGGCGCTGTTTGGATTGGTGACACCGAGATTGAATTGCAGCCCACCGGCAAACGTGAGTACCTGACCAAGACAGCAACCTACGATCACTACCTGCCCAACCTGGATCTCAGCTTGGAAGTAATGGATGGTCTGATTCTGCGTGCGGCAGCGAGCAAAACCATTGGCCGTGCTGATTACAACTCGTTAAAAGGCGGTACTGTCGTTAGTGCACTAGCCAACCGTAATAACGGTGGTGGTTCAACCGGTAACCCGGCTCTGAAGCCTCTGGAATCCGTGAACTTTGACCTGTCTGCAGAATGGTATTTCGCCGAGACCAGTTATGCGTCAGTCGGATACTTCCAGAAAGATGTATCTAATTTCATCTCTAATGAGAAGATTACCGCGCCGCTTTGGGATATCCGCAACCCTGCTTCAGGTCCGAAAGTGGATCAGGCTATTGCTGCGATTGGCTCATCCTCGGCAAACGGTCCGATTCGTGCGTGGATTTTTGAAAACCTCGCAAGCGCGGAAGGTGTTGATGCAGCTAAAAAACGCATCACTGGCCTGGCGACGGATGACTTCCTCAATTTCGAACTTGATACACCGGTCAACGGTAGCGAGGAGCGTTCAATTGATGGTTGGGAATTTGCGGTTCAGCATATGTTTGGCGAGACTGGCTTTGGTGCTCAGGCGAACTACACCTTGGTGGATTCAGACCTTACCTATGACAACTTCCTGTTGACCGATCAGCAGGCTCTGCTCGGCCTTAGCGACAGTGCGAACCTGGTAGGTTTCTACGAGAACTACGGTTGGAATGTGCGTGTTGCCTACAACTGGCGCGATCAGTTCCTCAGCTCTCGCGGCCAAGGCACTGGTGCTAACCCGCAGTACACTGAAGAGTATGCGCAAATCGACCTTAGCGTAAGCTACGATGTGACCGATGATTTGCAGGTATTCCTGCAAGGTATCAACGTTACTGATGAAGCTAACCGTGTAGTGGGTCGTTCTGATCGTCAAGTACTCAGCTACACTGAAACCGGAGCGCGTTGGATGGTAGGTGCAAACTACTCGTTCTAATTAGCGTTAGGGTTACAGGCTAAAGGAAAGCCGCTGCTTGTCAGCGGCTTTTTTGTTCGCAAAATTTCACATTCTAATAAGCAAGTTAAAAAAGTCGGGAGAGCATCTATGGCGAATCATGTTCAGCTTAATAATATCGAACACAAAGACGTAAAAATCATTACCCAACGTTCGGCCCAGCATGGCGATAATCTTTGGTACACCTTAATTGTCCCGCAAGAATTTCGTGCGGTGCAAAGTTGTTACCCGATTTTTTTTCAAAAAGACCCTGCGACCGCAAAATTTTTTGCCTTGAGCCTGTTCGGATTTCAGCAAGGCGAAAATTTATTTTTGGATGAAAATGGCTGGAACTCCAGTTATATCCCCTTGAGTGTTTTACGTCAGCCATTTCTGATAGGTAAGCAAACCTTTGTTGAAGATGGTCAGGAGAAAGCACGTCGTGTCATTCATATCGATATGGACAGTAAT
>CAIOHY010000624.1 GCA_903858205.1 uncultured Cellvibrio sp. | reverse complement strand
CGCATTTCTGGTTAGTTAGGCGGGGCTCAGAGGATAGAGTCGGTGAGCCAACCCGAGTGTCCAACAAAGAACACATAGGGCTGCGAGTAGAGCGAACCGACATACTATTACCTGACTACCTTTTCTACGTGTTTGTGAGCATCCACAACACAGGGCACTGGAAAAGGTTAGCAACAGGAACTCTAAGCTTGGTTAATATCCGAGTTTCCGACGTTCGCAACATCGAACTGTCACCGTGCTAAGGGAGGGGGCGAAAGCCCCCAAACTTTCACTCAAGAGGATTAGCGATGAAAATTCAACTGCCAGGCATTAAAAAACAGCAGCAAATTATTTTTGAAGAAAGCACAAAGGCCGCGATCGAGCAGCTTAAAAAAAATCTGAAAGCGCCAGCGATACCAGGTCAAACAGAAATTGACGAACACCAATACCCGCGCACGCATTTATTACGCGAGCATGAAGGCTGGGAGCCACCACACCAGGATATTATCGGCGCCTATTTCCGGCACTTCCAGCAACACTTCCCGGACTACGGCACCGACGCAAAACTCGCGGCGCTGTTAGGCCTTACAAGTGATCGCCGGGTGCGTGAATATAAAAGCGCCGCGCGCGTGATCCCATACGGCGTGTGGCGGCATTTTTTGGTGCTAACAGGAAGGGCGCCGCAAGAGATAATCGAGGTAAAATCTTTTATGGGGTAGCGTTGGCACAACAACTAACCCAACTGCGCCGCCAATTCAGCGGCGCTTTTGTTGTAGTACGTCAACAACTGCTTAATATCCCTGTGCCCCACCATCCTCGCCAAATCCAGCACATCCAGCTTTTGCGCCAGGCGCGTAATGGCTTCGTGGCGCGTATCGTGAAAGGTTAAATCTTTGATATCGGTCTTGCCTACACCGCGCTTAAACAGCGTGCTAAGCGCGCCAGAGGCCAGCCCGAACACGCTGCCATCATCACACCAGGGCTGCACACGCTGCAGCAAGCGCACCGCCTCTTTGCTCAGCGGCACTGAGCGTGGGCGGCCATTTTTGGTGTCTGGCAAAAAAACAGTTTGCGCAGCAAGGTCAACATGCCGCGCAACCAAACTACAAATTTCACCCGCTCGCATTCCGGATTCGATAGCCAGCAAAAATGCGACAGCGACTTTTTGCTGCTGCTGCACTACGGGCGCATCCTCCGCATAATTCAACGCAAGCAAAACCATTTCAATTTCACGATCGCTAATGCGCCTATCGCGATGCGCCGGGTCCTTGGGGCGCTTTAAATCATCCATAGGATTATGGCTCATCAATCGCCAGCGCCGCGCCTGCGTCAAACAGTGGCTCATCAAATTCAATTCGCGATTAACACTGGAGGATTTAACCGCCGCTAATCGCTCAATAATATAACGCTCAAAATGTTCGCGCCGAAGGTCAACCAATTTCACTGCAGCAATGGAAAAACGGGAAAACATCTTGAGCCGTACAATCTCCCACTGCGCACCTTTTTTAGTCTCGGAAACCTCATTGGCGTAGCGCTCAAATACATCAGCAAACGAGTGCGTAGCGCTTACACCTTCTGCCATTTTCCCCAACTCAACTTCCATTTGAGCAGCCCAACTTTTTGCCTGCGCTTTGGTATCAAGTCTTTTTGATTTACGAATCCCATTAACAAAAACTTCGACCTTATATCGATCACCATCCCGCCTGATGCTAGCCATAACCTACACGCCTGTCGTAATCGCCGTCGTAATTTGTCGTAATGCTTAGACAATAATATACGTTTAAAAGCGGTTAAAAGCGATAGATCAAAAAGCAAAAAAGCCCCGCAAACTCAGTGTTTGCGGGGCTTTCAGGTTTAAAACGATTAACTACGTTTTGTTACGTGGTGCCCGAGGCCGGACTTGAACCGGCACGACCAAAAGATCGACAGATTTTAAATCTGTTGTGTCTACCGATTTCACCACTCGGGCGGAGTGCTTTTACGTCGGTACGTAAAAGGGTAAAAATGGAGGCGCGATCCGGAGTCGAACCGGACTAGCTGGATTTGCAATCCAGAGCATAACCGCTTTGCTATCGCGCCATTTCGAGAGGCCGCAATTCTAGCGGACTCATTTTGAAAATCCTAGTCTTTTATCCAGGCCGTGAGAAGGTTTTTTGACAGCTGACTAAATGCTGCGCAGGTCGATCAAAAAGGCGTTATTTTTCAGGCGACTCTGGTAATAAATAAGGCCAAGCGGCACGCAAATAAAGAATCATTGACCAGAGTGTCAGCACTGCAGCACCCGCTAACGCAATGAAACCGATGGGAAGCAACAGTGGAATATTGGCCAGCAACACAATGATGGCCGTCATCTGCAGGGTTGTTTTGATTTTGCCAATACTTGATACGGCCACGCTCGCTCGCTGCCCAACTGCCGCCATCCATTCGCGCAAAGCCGATATGACTATCTCACGACCGACAATCACCGCTGCGGCAACGACAAACCAGATTGAATCATGATGCAGTGTGGCCAACAACAGGAGCGCAATTACCACCATCAGCTTATCGGCGACAGGGTCGAGGAAAGCGCCAAACGGCGTACTTTGGTTGTATTTACGAGCCACATAACCATCCGCCCAGTCAGTAATGGCGGCAATGCTGAAAATCAATGAAGAGACTATGTAAGCCCAGCCAAAGGGTAGATAAAAGACCACTACGAAGAGCGGGATTAAAAAAATCCGCACCAAAGTAAGTTGGTTGGCAAGGGTCATATGTGATTTCCGGGAGGCTAGACGTTCGGTCGCGATAATACACCAGCGGCAGGCTATTAACACGCTTTGGTTATATTACTGAAACAATTGGAGCCCACGCAGACAGTGTTAATCGTTGTGGAAAAAGGCATAGATTTCTTCTGCAAGCTTCTGGCTGATGCCATTAACTCGCACCAAATCATTGATACTCGCGTTTTGAACCTCGTGTAGACCACCAAAATGACGCAACAGCTCGCGGCGGCGGCTTGCGCCAATACCCGGCACATCCTCCAGCGTGGAGGTTTTGCGCTTTTTATCGCGCCGCTGCTTGTGACCGGTAATTGCGAATCGATGTGATTCATCGCGAATATGCTGGATCAGGTGTAATGCCGGTGAATCGCCAGGTAAGACTATTTCTGCACCGGTTTCGCCATCAAATAGGGTTTCAAAACCCGCTTTGCGCGTTGACCCTTTGGCGACACCGATTAACTGCACCCCGTTAACGCCCAGCTCAGCAAGGACTTCTATGGCCTTGCCCAACTGACCCTTGCCGCCGTCGATCAATAAAATATCCGGCAACTTGCCCTCACCATTTTGCAAACGGGTGTAGCGCCGGGTGAGCGCCTGCTCCATTGCAGCATAATCATCGCCGGGAGTAATGCCGTCTATATTGAAACGACGATAATCGGTTTTGAGCGGGCCATTGGTGTCAAATACCACACAACTGGCGACAGTAAGCTCACCACTGCTGTGGCTGATATCAAAACACTCTAACCGCTGCGGCGTTTCATCCAGATTGAGCGCCTCTTGCAATGCAATAAAACGATCAAGCGAATTCTTTTTATTGTTGATATGGGCGATTAAATTTTGTTGCGCTGCGGTAGCGGCCATTTGTAGCCACTGCGCACGATGACTGCGAACCTGATGATTGATTAATACCTGACGCCCCACTGCTTGCTGCAAGGCAGCACTAAGTAGCTCTGCCTCCTCCAACTGGCTGCCCACAATAAGCTCGCGCGGTATTTCACGGCCACTGGTGGTGAGATAAAACTGCGGAATAAATTCGGCGAGAATTTCAGCAGGTGTTTCTGCCAGTGTGGCCGAGGGATAGAAACTGCGGCTACCAAGAATTCGCCCTTGGCGAATAAACAATACGTGTACACAAATCGCTGCTGCGCGCATTTCTGCAGCGATAACATCAATATCGCCATTACCTTCTTCAATCACCTGCTGCGATTGCACAGTGCGTAATGCAGTAATTTGGTCGCGGTAGGCGGCCGCTTTTTCAAAGGCCAGGGCTTGCGCGGCAACATCCATCTTGTCTGCCAATTCGCCTAGCAATTTATCGGCGTTACCAGTCAGGAACAAACTTGTGTGGTACACATCCGTTTTGTAATCGGCCGGTGAAATAAATTCAACGCAAGGCGCGGTGCAGCGTTTAATTTGATATTGCAAACAAGGGCGTGTGCGATTCTTAAAGACGCTGTCTTCACATTGCCGCACACGAAAGGTTTTTTGCAAAAAATGCAGGCTTTCTTTTACCGCGCCGACATTAGGGAAAGGACCAAAATAATCGCCACGCTTTTTCTTGGCGCCACGATGAAACGAAATACGCGGATAATCCTCACCGCTGGAAATAAAAATATAGGGGTAGGATTTATCGTCGCGCAGCAAAATATTGTACGGCGGACGATTAGATTTAATCAGATTTTGCTCAAGAATCAGCGCTTCTGTCTCACTCGCCGTCACAGTCACTTCAATGCGCGCAATCCGCGACACCAGCGCTTGGGTTTTGGGTGTTAAACCCGTTTTACGAAAGTAACTTGATAGCCGCGCCTTCAGATTTTTGGCTTTGCCAACATACAAAATCGCCCCGTCAATGCCAAACATTTGATAAATGCCGGGCTGTTGAGTGGTATTGGCAAGAAAAAGAGAATGATCAAATAAATCAGCGCTTGCGTGCGTCATCGGGAAGGATATCTAT
>CAIOHY010000623.1 GCA_903858205.1 uncultured Cellvibrio sp. | reverse complement strand
CGGCTGGAGCGTTGTGGGTAACTACAACCGCAATGGCACAGGCACATTCGACGTCAATCCTGCTGATGTGAAGTCGCAGTACTGGCTGGTAGGCGCCTACAACAGCGCGTATGGCGGCTCACTCTCACAAAAAAATGACTTCTTCAAGTTAAACTCAATCACCATTGAAGCAGCAAAAGTACCTGAACCAGGCACTGTATTGCTGTTCGCTATGGGTCTTCTGGGTCTGGCAGCATCGCGTCGCCGCGCGGCTTAGTTCTCACAGAGAACGGATCTTCTAAAAAGGGCGCTTTATAGCGCCCTTTTTTATTGCCTATAAATTTGTATCGCTTATGATGGCGCCGGTAAAAAAATAAAAAGACCTCAAGGACAACAATAACAATCCATCAGCGAGACAACACTATGCTCGGACGAATCGCGTTATCCCTTGCGCTGACCTGTGCCTTTCTCTGTACCGCCATTGGCGCTCAAGCACAGCAATTTAATGTATTGCTCTTTACCAAAACTAACGGTTGGCATCACGAATCGGTTAACGAAGGCGTTACTGCAATACGTGAGCTTGCGGTGCGCCATCATTTCAGTGTGGACTGGCATGAAGATGCGGGTATTTTCAGCGATGAAAAACTCAAGAAATACCAGGCTGTCATTTTCCTGTTAACCACGGGCGATATTCTCAACGATGAACAACAAGCCGCGATGGAACGATTTATCCGTTCCGGCAAAGGCTTCGTTGGTGTTCACAGCGCATCAGACACCGAATACGATTGGGATTGGTACACCAAAATGGTGGGCCGCACCTTCCACATCCATCCTGAAATCCAAACCGGTGAGCTTACCGTCACCAATCGCAAGTTCCCCGGTGTTGAACGCATGCCCGATCGTTTTTTGTGGACCGATGAATGGTATGAATTCGGTGCAGAGCGCATTAAAGGGCTGAATTATATTTTGGCAGTGGATGAGCAAACCTTTGACCCGAAGGTGAGTTGGGGCGATAAAAAAGGCGAAGGCATGGGCAAGTTCCACCCCATTGCCTGGTATCACGATTACGATGGTGGCCGCGCGTTTTACACTGCGCTCGGACACATGCCCGCGACATACAGCGACGCACTGTTTCTGGAGCACATCTACGGCGGACTTTATTGGGCAGCAACCGGTAAAGGTTTGCGTAAAAAATAATTCCTCACAACAACATCAAACATAACAACAGACATCATGAACAATTCCTTAAAAAACGTCTTAAAAACCTACGCACGATTTATCTACCCCGCCGTTATTCTGGTGGTTTCACTGGGTATTTATTTTCCTCACTACGGCTCACCTCAGGCAATGTTCTGGGATGAAAACTATCACGTACCCAACGCGCAAAAATACGTTGATGGAGTGATGTATATGGAGCCGCACCCACCGCTGGGTAAATTGCTGATGGCGGTTGGCGAAGTTCTTTTCGGCGGCAACGAAAAGGTTAACAAATCCAAATTATTGGAAACGGATTATCTCACCGGCGACAACGCACCACCTGAAATGACCTATAAAGGTTTTCGCTGGCCATCAACAGTAATGATGGCCGTCTCGGTGTTGTTTTTTTTCGGCATTATCAACTGCCTGACCCAGCGAGCCTGGCTCGCAGCAGCCTTTACCAGCATGGTCATTTTTGACAATGCATTAGTGATTCACTCGCGCGCAGCACATCTAGACGGCATACAACTCTTTTTTATTCTCGCTGCACTTTATTATTTTGCCCGCACCGTCACCGCATTTATTAATCACCAAAAGCCGATACAACTTAAACACTATGCCATTATTGGATTGCTGGTCGGTTTAGGCATTGCAGTCAAAGTCACTGCCGCGATTTTAGTGTTGCTGCTCGCTA
The DNA here is from genome assembly GCA_903858205.1 of uncultured Cellvibrio sp. Classification (GTDB taxonomy): domain Bacteria; phylum Pseudomonadota; class Gammaproteobacteria; order Pseudomonadales; family Cellvibrionaceae; genus Cellvibrio. Next base: position 1,718 of record CAIOHY010000623.1, on the reverse strand, counting down.
TGCTGTACCTGGTTGATCAATGGCAAAACATAAAAACCTGGAACTGGCAGGCGCTGGCAAAACGCCTTGCCACCACAGTGCCCGCCGGTGTTATTCCCATCGCTATTGCATTTTTTGGTGTGTTTTATATTCACATCGGCCTAGGCAGTCAGGTACATCAGGATCGCACTTACAAAGCGTCACCCGAGTACCTAAATCAAATTCGCATGGGCGATAGCTGGTCACTCAAAACATTCTCACTGGGAATGCGCGATAACTGGAAATTTATGTCCGAATATGCAGACGGTGTGCCGCGTCTGGATGAGTGTAAAGCAGACGAAAACGGTAGCTATGTAATGAACTGGCCACTGAGCAGCAAGACCATCAGTTACCGCTGGGATAAAAACACCGTCGATGGCAAAACCGTCACTCAATATAAATATCTGATTGGCAATCCAATTGTTTGGCTCTCGGTCATCGCGGGGATTATTTTGTCATCCGGCCTTATTATCGGGCGCTTCATTTACAACAACCCCATCAAAGACGAAAGATTATTTTATTGGATCTGTGCATTCACCGGGCTGTATATCTGCTACATGATCGCCGTTCTACAAATTGAGCGAGTGATGTATCTGTATCACTACCTGATTGCACTTATGTTCGGCGCTATCAATCTCGCGCTGGTGTTTAATTACATCTACCGCGATGAAGTAATCGCCAACAACAAGCACACCATTATCAACGCAAGCCTGTTTGCTGCTCTAGTCATCGCCGTCTTTGCGTTTTTCTCTCCATTCACTTACGGCTTTGGTTTGACTGAAGACCAATTTGAATTGCGCAACTGGTTCAGCTTCTGGAAATTACAGGTAGTGAGATAATGATGAACGTCCAACAACTCTTAAATAAAAATAGTATTTTCACTGCGCTTATCGCCCTGACTGTCATTCTGATTGCAGTGCGCATTACACCGGTGAGCGTTGATGCCGTTGTGAAAGTGGTGGTTAGTAAAAACCGCGTAGGTATTACTAACATCTATCAACAACGCGACATCGAATTTACCCGTGAAGTCTGGGTGGATGTGCTGGATTTGGAAGAAAGCAGCCGTTTTAGTCATCCAAAACTCGGCAATATTGCTACTTACACCGACGATTTCTTTGTCGATGTCGATCATAAAATCACAGTGAAACAAGCAGATACCTATCGTTTTATGATGGGCAGTGACGATGGTTTCTCGTTGAGCATCGATGGAAAACTTATCTGTGAGCACCTGGGCGATCGCCCCTTCAGTGTTCAGCCTTGCATGATCTTTTTAAATGAAGGCGACCATCAGGTGCGCATCTCTTATTTCCAAGGCTTTGGCAACTCCGGCTTTACCGTGGAATACGCGCGTGGTGATGAAAAGCCGCGCTGGTTTGGTGAAGACTCGAATAGCGTAAAATTTTAATTTTTTCCAAGCATGTCTTCTAATAAAAACGCCCGCAACTGCGGGCGTTTTTATTGCAGCCAAAAAACTGCGTAAATTAATAAGTCGTTTTACGAATGTAAGATCGCAGTGGTTATACCGTGCAATTGACGCAGCCATTTCAACCACAGTACCGCGACTTCCAGGATTTGTGACGCGCGCTTCGCAAAACACATCAGCACGGTTGCAGAAGTTAAAGCGACCCAAGCGTCAAAGCCGAGGTTGCTGCAGAGATGCCCAAAACCAACTGCACTTCCCCGCCTAGAACAGGTAAATG
>CAIOHY010000622.1 GCA_903858205.1 uncultured Cellvibrio sp. | reverse complement strand
TAATGATGTCGAAAACCACAAGGTGGATTGGTAAAATCCATCTATGCAAAATAGTGTGGATATCGAACAAGAAAATCGTCGCCTGCGTAAAGTTATCGTAGATAAAGACCATCACATCAAAATTCTCGAAGACTATATTCTTTCACTTAAACAAAAACAGTTTGGTTCGTCGAGTGAAAAATTATCACCCGCACAAACCGGGTTGTTCGATGAGGCGGATGATACCGAAGCAATGGTCGAGGCTGACAGGAACAACCCGGTCGAGTCGATTGATATTCCCGCGCATAGCCGCAGCAAAAGACGCGCATCGATTCCTGCCGATATTCCGCGTATTGATATTGTTCATGATCTGCCTGACGAGCAAAAAGTCTGTCCGCATGATGGTACGGCATTAAAGCGTATCGGCAGTGAAACCCATGAACAATTGGATATTATCCCCGCCACTGTGCAGGTGCTGAATCATATCCGTTACAAATATGCCTGTCCCTGCTGTGAGAAATACCTGATTACCGCCACCAAGCCTGCGCAAGCGATCGAAAAGAGTATTGCCTCACCGGGGTTACTGGCCTACATCGCCACACAGAAATATGTAGATGGGCTGCCACTGTATCGTCAAGTTGAGATCTTTAAGCGCATCGACATCGAGATGGATCGCGGCACACTGGCGAGCTGGATGGTGAAATGCGGTCAATTGGTGCAGCCGCTAATTAACCTCATTCACGAGAACATTCTCGCGCAGCCTTTTTTACACATGGATGAAACACACGTTCAGGTTCTGAGCGAGCCAAACAAAACAGCACAAAGCAACAGTTACATGTGAGTGCTGCGCAGCACGCTGCCCACTGCCGCTGCAGTATTGTTTCGCTATGAACCCTCGCGCAGTGGCGCCGCTGCCACCGATTTATTGGATGGCTTTACCGGTGCATTAATGGTGGATGGCTACGAAGGTTATAACGCCGCATGCAGTAAAAACAGTATCAAGCGATTGGGCTGTTGGGCGCATGCGCGCCGAAAATTCATCGAAGCACAAAAAACCCAGGTAAAAGGAAAAACCGGAAAAGCAGATCAAGCTTTGGCGTACATTCAACAACTCTATCGTGTTGAACAAGCCATTCATGATAAGACTACAGGCGAAAAATATCAGGCGCGACATCAGCAGTCGCAAGCCATCCTTGACACCTTAAAACACTGGCTTGAAAAAAGTCTTCCGCAGGTGCCACCCAAAACAGCGCTGGGTAAAGCATTGTATTATTTGAATGCACAGTGGCCGCGATTGATCAATTACATTCAATCTGGTGATTATCCTATCGATAATAATGCAGCGGAAAATGCCATTCGTCCGTTCGTGATAGGGCGGAAAAATTGGCTATTCAGTGCAAGCCAGCAGGGAGCGACATCGAGTGCAAATTTATACAGCTTAATCGAAACTGCGAAAGCGAATGGTTTGGAACCTTACGCGTACTTGAAAAGGATCTTTGCAGAGTTGCCCAACGTAACGACACTGGAACAGATTGAAATATTGTTGCCGTGGAACCTGAAAGAAAAATAAAAAAGGGGCATTGCATCCTGCTAGCCCCTTTGCTCCTGCGTGGGTAAGTGATTATCCTAATCACCTCGGCATCCCGCCTGATCCCTAACAGCATCCATTTTAAAGCATCACCCCTGAAGCCAACTCCTTAACCGAAACTCCTGCTTCGATTAACGTCCTTGTGTTGAGTATTTTAAATATCCCGCCATTTAATAACAGTCGGAAAAGTCTACAAAGTGTGTAGGAAATTGACTATGCGGCCAGCGTCAAGGGTGTGGTTGGGGCTGCGCTTACACTAGACATGCGCCCGTTAACGAGCTGATGCTTTATCTAGCTCGGTACGTAAATTGCGCAACCATTGGTTGAAGGCTAAGCGCACCTGTATGTTGTTGGTCACACGATTATTCTCTTCCCACACACGCCCCAGATCACGCTGGTCAGTAATGATCGCTAACGGCTTACCAGAAAGCGAATCATAGAGCGAAATCTCCAAGGTCATGGTACCCATGCCTTCGCTATACACTTTCACATTGGTGGGGCGCCCTTTCAGATCATCTTTAGTACCCAAGGGTGCAATTTCCAGCACTTTGGCCGAAACCGTTAACACATCGGGACCCGCCTGCATCGCCGTGGCGTAGGTGCCGTCGGCGATTAAGTTATTCATCAATGCTTCGGTATATCGTTCTTGATAATAACGGCGGTCAGCATCATTCAGTTCCCAAGGCGTATCGTTTACCAAGTTAACGGATGACTGTTTGCGAATTTTTACCTCGCTCAAATTCAGCTGTTCAACAAAGAGTTTTTTGTAGTGCGAAAACTGTGCGCCAGGCGCGATAAAAGTGCCGTCGAAACGAGATTTTTCAACAACCGTAAGACCGGCCTTATCCGCTTTGATTTGCGCTTCTTTTTCATGCTTTTTCGTCCCTGCACATCCGGCAACAAAACTCGTTGCGATGGCAAGCAACACACATTTGGATAGCGTAGATTTCAAGATGGTTTTCATGGCATTACCTACCTGTATTCGATTCACTCGTTAAGCGGATTAGCCCGCAGGCTTTTATAAGACGTTATTCGTAAGTCAGGGTTCAGCAGATGCCTACCGGGCACCTCGGCTGGCAGACCATAACAAAGCTGCCATAAGAATGTAAGTTATTGAAGCACAAAAACAAACCGGGAGGCTAAAGCCTCCCGGTTATGTTTGTAATATTTTGTAGGTTAGACACAATTAACCGACAAACACTCGCGCGTTGCGGAACAAACGCAACCAAGCACCGTCATCTTTCCAATCATCCGGTTTCCATGAATTGCTTACCGCGCGGAACACACGCTCAGGGTGCGGCATCATAATTGTTACACGACCATCCCTGCTGCTCACACTGGTGATACCCAAGGGTGAGCCGTTCGGGTTAGCAGGATAGGTTTCGGTTGCGTTGAGATTATTGTCGATAAAACGCATCGCAACGGTACCGCTCTCATTACACACTTTTAGTGCATCGGCATTAGCAAATTCCGCGTAACCTTCACCGTGCGCAACCGCCACTGGCATATGCGAACCGGCCATGCCGTTAAACAATACTGACGGTGATTCTTGTACTTGTACGAGACTGAAACGCGCTTCAAATTGTTCAGATAAATTGCGCACAAAACGCGGCCAGTGATCCGCGCCGGGAATTAAATTTTTCAAATTCGACATCATCTGGCAACCGTTACAAACACCGAGACTGAAGGTGTCATCGCGGTGGAAGAAACGTTCGAATTCATCGCGCACTTTGTTGTTAAACAAAATGGTTTTTGACCAACCTTCGCCGGCACCGAGCACATCACCGTAAGAGAAACCACCGCAGGCAACCAAGCCTTTGAAGGTTTCCAGGGATACACGGCCAGAGAGTAAATCGCTCATGTGCACATCGACCGCATTGAAGCCGGCGCGATCAAATGCCGCTGCCATTTCGACGTGACCATTTACGCCTTGCTCACGCAATACAGCGATGGATGGACGCACACCAGTGTTGATAAACGGCGCAGCGATATTCTCGTTGATGTCGTAGCTGAGTTTTACGCTCAAGCCCGGATCTGTTTTCAAGATGCCGTCGAATTCTGATTTGGCGCAGGCCGGATTATCGCGCAACGCTTGCAGGCGATAGCTGGTTTCTGCCCAAAGCGATTGCAGTTGCACGCGCGGTTGATTGAACAAGGTATTTGCACCTTGCGCGATCACCAATGCGTCATTTGCATTCAAGCTACCAATCGCTTTCACGTGCACGCCCGCCGCAGTAAAACGTGCTTGCACTGCAGCAGAATTTGCGCGTGTTACTTGCACAACGGCGCCCGCTTCTTCGTTAAACAGAACAGCCAGTGCATCTGCACCCGAGCCATCCAGATTGACGCTAACACCGGTATGACCAGCAAACGCCATTTCTGCGAGCGTGGTAAACAAACCGCCGTCACTGCGGTCGTGATAAGCGAGCAATTCGTTTGCAGCAAGGCTCGCTTGCATCGCATTAAAGAAACCTTTGAGTTGTGCACCTGAATCAAGATCTGCAGGAACATCACCCAGTTGGTTGTAAACCTGCGCCAGAATCGATCCGCCCAAACGGTTTTTGCCGTTACCCAAATCGAGCAGCAGCAATTCAGTATCGCCTTTGTCGGTTCTGAGTTGCGGTGTCAGAGTTTGGCGAACATCCATTACCGGTGCGAACGCAGAAATTACCAGCGACAAAGGCGCGGTTACGGCTTTGTCTTCGCCACCGTCTTTCCATGCGGTGCGCATGGACATGGAATCTTTACCCACCGGAATGGTAATGCCCAGTTCAGGGCAGAGTTCCATACCAACGGCTTGCACAGTGCGATAGAGTTTTTCGTCTTCGCCTTTATGGCCAGCGGCGCACATCCAGTTGGCTGAAAGTTTTACATCGGACAATTTTTCAATGCGAGTCGCAGCAATATTGGTAATAGCTTCAGCTATCGCCATGCGGCCAGATGCGGGGGCATCGAGCAGCGCCAGCGGTGTGCGCTCGCCCATACTCATGGCTTCGCCTTTGATGCTATCGTAACTCACGGTAGTCACCGCAACGTCAGCAACCGGCACCTGCCATGGACCGACCATTTGATCGCGCGCCACCATGCCAGTAACCGAGCGGTCGCCGATGGTGATGAGGAAGTTTTTGCTCGCTACGGCTGGGTGTTTAAGCACACGCTCTACGGCATCATTTAACGCGATACCATCAGTCGTAAACGCATGAGTAGCGGCTTGGTGTTTATCGGCACTGCGGTGCATTTTGGGCGGTTTGCCAAACAACACAGACATCGGCAGATCGACTGGTTTTGCGTCGAAATGTTTGTCGTTAACCAATAGATGTTTCTCGTCGGTCGCCTCACCCACTACCGCATAGGCCGCACGCTCGCGTTGGCAGATAGCTTCAAAACGTGGGAGATCTGCAGGCTTTATCGCCAACACATAGCGCTCTTGCGATTCGTTACACCAGATCGCCAGTGGGCTCATGCTCGGTTCATCGTTGGGCACATTGCGCAACTCAAACTTGCCGCCAGTGCCGCCATCTTTCACCAATTCAGGGAAGGCGTTGGATAAACCACCCGCGCCCACATCGTGGATGAAAGCGATTGGATTCTGTTCGCCCAATTGCCAGCAGGCGTCGATCACTTCCTGACAACGGCGCTCCATTTCCGGGTTTTGGCGTTGTACAGACGCGAAGTCCAGATCTTCTGAAGATGAACCGGAAGCCATCGAAGACGCCGCACCACCACCCAAACCGATCAACATGGCTGGGCCGCCGAGCACGACTAATTTGGAACCCGCTGCAAAAGGCGGTTTTTCGATGTGTTCGGCTTTGATATTGCCATAGCCACCCGCCAGCATAATTGGCTTGTGGTAGCCGCGACGCTCGCCGTCAAAGTTCTCTTCAAAGGTACGGAAGTAGCCGCAGATATTGGGGCGACCGAATTCGTTATTGAACGCAGCGCCGCCGATAGGGCCGTCAAGCATGATGTCGAGCGCGGTCACAATGCGGCCCGGCTTGCCGTAGTTCTCTTCCCAGGGTTGGATGAAATCGGGGATTTGCAGGTTAGATACGGTAAAGCCATTCAAACCCACTTTGGGTTTGGAGCCTCGACCCACTGCGCCTTCATCGCGAATCTCACCACCAGCGCCAGTACCGGCACCCGAGAACGGAGAAATCGCCGTTGGGTGGTTGTGCGTCTCAACCTTCATTAATAGATGAATGGGTTGCTGGGTGTATTCGTAGGCTTTGGTATCCGGGTTGGGATAAAAGCGCCCTGCTTCGTGACCAACAACAACCGCGGCGTTATCGGCATAGGCCGAGAGCACATCTTCACCGCCAACTTCGTTGGTGTTTTTGATCATCTTGAACAGGCTGCGCTCTTGTTCTACGCCGTCGATAGTCCAGGACGCATTGAAAATTTTGTGGCGACAATGTTCAGAGTTGGCTTGGGCAAACATCATCAATTCAACATCGACAGGGTTGCGCCCAAGGGTTTTAAAGGCATCAACTAGATAGTCGATTTCATCGTCGGCCAAGGCCAAACCGAGGGATTTATTGGCAGCGACCAACGCATCGCGGCCACCACCAAGGATATCTACCGAGGTTTGTGGGGCCGGAGCTTGGGATACAAATAATTGCTCTGCGGCTTCAAGGCGATCAAACACGGTTTCGACCATACGGTCGTGCAAAAGCGCTGCGATAGCGGCGCGATCGGCAACGGAAATCGCTCCCGTGACGTAATAGGCAACACCGCGCTCGATACGAAGGACAGACTCAAGGCCAGTGTTTTTTGCGATATCAGTCGCTTTGGATGCCCAGGGCGAAATAGTACCAAGACGTGGTACTACCAAAAACAGCTCACCCTCGTGACTCACTTGTGCTTCAACTTTAGGGCCGTAAATAAGCAGTTGTTGCAACACTTGCTGCTGGTCAGTATTTAAAGGCGCTGCAAGATTGGCGAAATGCACAAACTCGGAGCTGACGCCGTTCACAGCAGGAACGCGCTGTTGCAGACTAGTCAGAAGTTTTTGCGTACGGAAACTGGAAAGAGCGGGAGCGCCACGCAGAATCAGCATAGTGGGATGAGCCTCAGCATCGGGGGGATATGAAAAAGGCCGCCATTGTACTGGATTTGCCCGTCCAGCTGAGAGTTTTTTATCAGTGGTGGCAAACCCGTTATCTAGCGAATACAACCACTGCCTATCCTCATCTGACTCGGCAATACCAGCATCCCTGACCCTGTTATAAAACCCACTGCCTTCCGAAACGTCGCCAAGCAAAACAGAGGCTTATAACTAAAAAGTCTCAAGATTGGCGCATTTTTGAGCAGATTTTTAACAAAAACTTACGTTTACCAACTACTTTTCGCCCCGATTTGGAACGCCAAAGGCGTCGAATGTCACATTTTTCAGCATTTTTTTAACCGTTTGTCGGCTTTCTTTGAGTCGCTGAAAATCACCAAAAGCCTTGTGGTTTGTGGGATGCAGGCAAAAAAGGTCAAATAATCACCAAATTGCTAGCCCATATGTGCTCAAAAAACAAGCTAGGCACACAAAAAAAGTGCCTATACCATGACGTTGTATTTGCACGGGTCATTAATGGATTTGGATTCGGCATGAATGCGCACACACGAAGAGAACAGCCTTTGGGCGTTGCAGTTCAGCAACCGGAGTAACCCCTTATGGAAATTCGCAAACGATCAACGTTAGTGATTAAGTCCATTCTAACGAGCCTCATAATCGGTTCGTTACTTATTGCCAGTAGTGTACTACTGGTGCGTAGCACTCCTCCAAACCAGTTGGAGCAGGTGCTTGAAGCAGGCGAATTGCGTGTTTTGTCCACCAATGGCCCTACAACTTACTACGAAGGCTCCAATGGCCTGACGGGTTTTGAATATAGCCTTGTAAAAGGCTTTGCAGATTCGCTCGGCCTGAAATTGGTCATTGAAGATCAATCTGACCTCGACAAAATGCTCAACAGCGTTGCCGGGCAACAAGTACATTTTGCTGCGGCAGGCCTGACAGCTCTGGAGAGCCGATCCAACGGCGTCAAATTCGCCGCCCCGTTTATGCAGGTTACCCAGCAGTTGGTTTACAACAGCCGCCGTCCACAACCTGCCAGCATTGCCGATTTAAAAGGCAAAGAGGTATTGTTCGTCGCCAACCCTTCCCATACCGAGCGATTCAAAGCCTTACAAGCCGAATTCCCGGAACTACAGTGGCGGGCGGTGGTTAATGCTGAAATGATTGATCTGCTGGAAATGATCAACAAAGGCGAGGCGGATTACGCTGTAATCGACTCCAGCGCCTACGATCTAAACCGCTATTCCTACACCAAAGCGAAGCTGGCTTTCGATGTTAGTGACCCTCAGCCTCTGGCATGGGCATTCCCCAACCAGCGCGACAACAGTCTCTTTGACGCAGCACAAAAATACCTCGGCAGTATCAAAGCCGACGGTACGCTCGCGAAAGTCACTGAGGAGTTTTTTGACCGACACATAGAAGAAGTGACTACTGGCGAAGCAATGGCGTTTACTTATCGCCTTGAACAGCGCTTGCCACAATGGCTTGATGATATGAAAGCAGCAGCAGACGAGTTTGGTCTGGACTGGCAAATGCTGGCGGCGATTAGCTATCAGGAATCCCATTGGAAAGCAGATGCCCGTTCTCACACCGGCGTACGTGGCTTAATGATGCTGACTAAAAACACCGCCAGAGCAATGGGTATCAAAGACAGAGAGGATCCCAAACAAAGCATTCACGGCGGAGCCAAATACCTGAGCATCGTGTTGAAACGCCTCCCCAAACGTATTCAGGGCGAAGACCGTTTGAATATGGCACTGGCCGCCTACAACCAAGGGCTTGGCCATTTGGAGGACGCACGCGTCCTGACCGAGCGCATGGGCGGTGATCCAACCAAGTGGGAAGACGTGCGCAAGTACATGCCACTATTGTCTAAACACCAATATTACAGTCGCGCTAAACACGGTTATATGCGTGGCTGGGAGCCAGTGAAGTTTGTGGATAACGTACGTAACTACCACAAAATTATTGCCTGGCATCAACAGCAAGAAGAATTCCGCATTGCCACTACGAATACGGGCAATCGATTGTCGGCTAATACACACAAAACCACCGAAGAGAATAACGGTACAAGGGATAGCAACAAGGCAGAACAAGACGCAACTAGCCTATCGATACTCTGATCCGCCACTAGGTTGTCTGATCCAAATCTGTAGATCGTTCGAACTGCCGCCATTGCGGCAGTTTTTGTTTGGCTGCAAGATCAGGACATTTAGACAGGCAAGGGAGTAGAATGGCGCCCCATGAATAGCTGCTGATTTGTGATACTCCATGATTCCACGCATAGACCAAACCTCGCCTGTCCAAGCCCTGTACCTGCACTTTATCAACGCCTTGCGCGAACAGGGTTTCAGCGGTGACCTGAATCCGGACTACGCCAACCGCACGGTATTGGCGACGGATAACTCCATCTACCAAGTTCTGCCACAGGGTGTGCTCTACCCACGCGATACGGCCGATTTGGTCAACATCGCCCGCCTCAGCCAAGAGCCACAATTCCAATCAATTGTGCTCAGCCCGCGCGGCGGCGGCACCGCCACCAACGGCCAATCGCTCACCGATGGTCTGGTGGTAGATACATCCAAATACATGAACCAGATTTTGGAGATCAACGTCGAAGAGCGTTGGGTACGGGTGCAATGTGGCGTCGTCAAAGACCAACTCAATGCGGCGATCAAACCCCACGGATTATTTTTTGCTCCGGAACTCTCTACCAGCAACCGCGCCACTATCGGCGGCATGATCAATACCGATGCCTCTGGCCAGGGCTCTTGCCGCTACGGCAAAACCCGCGATCACGTTCTGGAGTTAAAAACGGTATTGCTTGATGGCACTGAGTGGACCTCTGCGCCGATTGACGAAGCCGAGCTGGAAAATTTGTGGAAGCGCGATGATCGCGTCGGCGAAGTGCATCGCGTCATCGATGCGATTCAACGCGAGCATCACGCACTGATAGATGCAAAATTTCCCAAATTAAATCGCTGCCTCACCGGTTATGATTTAGCGCATATCCGCGATGAGCAAGGGCGCTTTAATCTCAACAATATTTTGTGTGGCAGTGAAGGTACGCTCGGTTTTATCACCGAGGCAAAAATCAATTTGTTGCCTATCCCTAAATTCAGCGCGCTGATTAACGTCAACTATCGCGATTTCAACGTCGCGCTGCGCGATGCCACCCAATTGATGACAGCAGAACCAACCTCGATTGAGACCGTCGATTCAAAAGTCTTGAATCTGGCGATGAACGATATCGTGTGGCACAGCGTGGCAGAATTTTTCCCGGCACCTGCAAGCGGTGAAAAAATACAGGGCATTAATCTGGTTGAATACACGGCAAATTCCGATGATGAATTAAAAGCGGATGTAAAAAAACTGACTGACTTGCTCGACAGCGCAGCGCAGGATACCACTACCGGTCGCATCAGCTACTCGATTGCTTGGGGTAACGACGCGGTCAATAAAATCTGGGGTATGCGCAAAAAGGCGGTAGGATTGCTTGGCAATGTGGAAGGCGAAATCCGTCCGGTTCCCTTTGTGGAAGACACCGCCGTTCCACCAGAAAATCTTGCCGATTTTATTTTTGAATTTCGCGCAGTGCTCGATGAGTACAAATTGACCTACGGTATGTTTGGCCATGTCGATGCAGGGGTTTTGCATGTGCGCCCCGCGCTGGATATGAAAGATCCCGCGCAAGAAAAAATGGTGCGCATCATCACCGACCGCGTTGTCGCACTCACACAGAAATACAATGGTCTTTTGTGGGGTGAGCACGGCAAAGGGGTTCGCTCTGAATATGCACCCGCTTTTTTTGGCGAGCTGTATCCACAGATCCAACGCATCAAAGCGGCATTTGATCCACGCAATCAATTAAATCCGGGAAAAATCGCAACGCCCGCTGCCGATATCAAATTATTAAAAATCGATGAAGTGGCTACGCGTGGCCAGCAGGATCGAAAAATTCCTGTGCAGGTTTGGGAAGGTTATAGCGAAGGCATGCACTGCAACGGCAACGGCCTCTGCTACAACTGGAATCCTAACGATGCTATGTGCCCCAGCTGGAAAGGCACACGCGAACGCAAACACTCGCCTAAAGGCCGGGCATCATTAATGCGCGAATGGCTCAAACAAATGAGCGAGCGCGGTGTGAATGCCATTGACGAAAGTAAAAAATTAAAGCGCGCTAATTTTTTATTAAATTTGCCTATGCGCACCATCAATACACTGGGTAAACGCAAAGGCGAATACGATTTCTCGCATGAAGTGCATGAATCCATGGTTGGCTGCCTCGCGTGTAAATCCTGTGTGGGGCAATGCCCAATCAAAGTGGATGTACCTGAATTTCGCGCGAAATTTTTAGAGCTGTATTACAGCCGCTATCTGCGTCCGCTTAAGGATTATTTTATCGGCGGCTTGGAATTTATGATTCCAACACTCGCTAAGATGCCTTGGGCCTACAACCTGATGATGAAGCCGCAGTTTATGCAGAAGTTTATGGCGCGTTTTATCGGCATGGTTGATAGCCCATTGCTCACCGGAATAAGCCTGCACAAAGCGGCCGAAAAACTCGGTGTCAATTACGCAACCCTGGAAAATATTGCGCTGCTCACGCCCGCTGAAAAATCCAAAGCTGTGATTCTGGTGCAAGACGCCTTCACCAGTTATTTTGAAACGCCACTGGTTATCGACACCCTCAAGCTGTTACAAAAACTCGGCTTTGTACCGCTGCTAGCGCCTTTCAAACCCAATGGCAAACCGCTGCAGGTTCACGGCTTTCTCAAAGCCTTTGCCAAAGCAGCAGATACCAATGCCACTCAACTGAACGGCCTCGCCTCTTCCGGTATTCCGCTAATGGGTATTGAACCGGCAATGACACTCGCCTATCGCGCAGAATACAAAAAAGTGCTGGGCGATAACGCGCCCAAAGTGCAATTGATTCAGGAATGGCTCGCACAGCAGAGCGAACAACTTGCGGACAAAACGCGCGCGTTCAAAGCAGCGGAATTTTCACTACTCGCGCATTGCACCGAAAAAACTAACGCGGTCAGTTCGGTCAAGGATTGGCAAACTGTTTTTGCTAAACTCGGCCAACAACTAAAAGTGATCGAAACCGGCTGCTGCGGCATGGCTGGCACCTACGGCCATGAGAGCAGCAATGTAGAAACCTCTAAAAAAATCTACTCGCTCTCCTGGTCACAAGTTGTTAACAACCCAACCAATGCTGGCAAGTTAACGGCCACCGGTTATTCCTGCCGCAGCCAGACCAAGCGAATCGACAATGTAAAATTGCCGCACCCGGTACAAATTTTATTGCAACAATTGATTTAACAAACCACTACCCTCACTGACTGACGAGCCACGACTATGAAACTTTTACGCAAATTGTTTGGTGCAAAACCTAAAGTTGAACCCACCAAAGCAGTACCTATTCCGGTAGCCGAAGTAAAGCCGCCAAAACCGGTTATTACGCTGGATATCGTTGAACAAACCAGCGACGAGGGCGAACTGTTAAAACTCGCCAGCGATGGTGCAACCAGCCAATTGCGCCAAGCCGCCGCAGAAAAAATTCATAGCCGCGACATTCTGGAACATCTCGCCAAAGCGGTAAAAACCAAAGACAAAAATGTCTTCAAAATTGTCAAAACAAAATTGGATGCGTTCAAAGCAGAGGACGCAAAGTTAGCCGAACTGGACGCCAGTGCCGCGCGTATTTGCGAAAAGCTGGAGCGACACTCTCACTTTGAAGCGGATTCGCTTTTCAAAGCAAAACTGACCGTTTTACAGAGTGAATGGGATGCATTGGGGCAAGTATCTGCCACTACCCAATCTCGTTTTCAAAGCGCCCTCGCCGCCTGCGAAGCAAAAATCAATGCACGCGCCCAGGCGATCGCCGATGAAGAAGAAAAACTCTCGCTTGACCAACAGGCATTGCAATTGGCAGAAGACGCTTACGCAAGCCTCAAACAACTCGCAGGCGATGTCTACCGCGCAAGCCATGTCGATGAACTGGTAAATGCAAATTACGAACAAAAAATTCAGGAATTAGCTAATGCAGTGCGCCTGGCAGCAAATCGCCAATTACCGCTGGATAAACTCACCAAAGAATTTGAACAGCGCAAACAGCAAACCTTAAACCTGATCGACCAGGTTAAAACTTCCGGCACCGTCAAACAATTAGCCGAAAAACTTGATCAAGTTGAAGATTCAGATGCAGTTAAAACTGCACAACAAAAACTGCAACAACTCATTAAATCCGCAAAAGAATTTGGGGAAGAATTGCCGGAAACCCTGAACGAGGCAAAAGCAAAGCTGGATGCAATCTGGGCGCAGCGCCATCAAACCGAGCAAACTGCTAAAAATGCCCTGCGCGATTTCAGCGAACTCGCACGCAAAGGTTTGTGGGCTGCTGAGCAAGGTTTTGTGCGCAAGGCCCGCGCCATCCAAAAAGAGCTGCAGGAAAAGCGCGAACAATTGAGCGAAATACCAAAAGGTATTCAAGCCAAACTCGATGACTTTGAAGCGCAGCTAGCGAAGCTTGGCGATTGGCACGAGTTTGCTGTGACTCCAAAAAAAGAAGCATTGATTACCCAGATGCAAGCGCTTGCGACCAGTAGCATCAACCCTGAAAACCTCGCCACCAAAATTCACGAATTGCAAGATAGCTGGAAAGAAGTGAGCAAAGGCGTGCAACAACAAGATGATGAACTCTGGCAACAATTCCAACAAGCGTCTGCAGTTGCTTATGCTCCTTGCAAAGAATTTTTTGAAGTTCAGGCCGCCGAACGCGAAAACAATCTTAACAAACGCCGCGAATTAGTCAGCCAATTGCAACAGTATCTACAAGGTTTTGATTTTGCTAACGCCGTATGGAAAGACGTGGAACAAACCCTAAAAACCGCGCGTGCCGAATGGCAAACCTACTGGCCAGTGCCGCGCAAAGCGGGCAATGAACTGCAAAAAGAATTTGAGAATTTGATGGAGCAATTGTTCGGCAAAATTACCAGCGAATACGAAAACAACAAAAATGCCAAGCAACAGTTGATCGAGCAGGCACAAACACTCGCCAGTGCAGTTGATACGCGCGCAGCCACTGAAACCATTAAACAGTTGCAGGCGCAATGGAAATTGATTGGCAAAAGCTGGCACAAAGAAGATCAACAGCTCTGGCAAGAATTCCGCAAACACTGCGACGCGGTATTTGCCTTGCGCAATCAGGCATTTGAAGCGGCGAAAGAACAGCGTCAGGCCATTACTGTCCAAGCCGAGCAATTGATTGAACAACTGAATCAATTCGCTGCACAATCGCTTGACCAACTCAACGCTGCAAAAGCCGAAATCGAATCGGTAAAAGAAGCGTTCGCCACACTTGAGTTACCCAAAGAAACCGCAAAAGCTTTGCAGAGTAAGTTTAACGCCAGCGTCACTGCTATCACCGCGAAACGCGACAGCGCACGCAGTCAGGCCGAAGAGCAGAGCTGGACAGATTTATTTAACGCGCTCAACGCGGTGCGTGAATACGAGCTGGCTGTCATCGCACAAACCGCGAACGACGTTCTGGCCACCCAAAAAACCAACCTGGAAGCACTCATCGCCAATACACCACGCTGGCCCACCGGCACTCTTAGTTTGATCCAACAACGTTTGGGTAAAGCCGATATCATCACTAGCGATGACCAAGCAACTAACACCGAGTTGTTACACACGCTCACGATTCGCGCAGAAATCTTGGCGGGGAAAGAAAGCCCCGCAGAAGACAAACAGGTTCGCATGGCCTATCAAGTCAAACAAATGCAGCAGGCTTTTGGACAACGCGATAGCCGCTTTGAACCCCTTGTTCTGGAATGGGTTGCACTGGGGGGCGTAGCAACGCCAACATACAATTCGCTGTTGGAACGGTTGAACAGCAGCAGGACCCAAGGCGCTAAGAACTAGACTAGATTCAACACGCACTAACCAAAGCGAGCCTGGCGCAAGTCTGGCTCGCTTTTTTTCGCCCTAAGCAATTGAATTTAAAGACGCATTGTTCAAAACACTGTCTATACTCGAAAGCATGCTGCAGCCAACCCATATGCAAACATGCCTTATAAACACTCCCCCCTATTACCCCTACCGGAGCTGACCCGTGCTCTGGCCTAAACACAGTTACTTCCGCGTAAAAATAGCGCGGCCAGTAACCGTGTTGTTACGCACAACTGCTTGGCGAAAGTGCGCATTGTTCGTATTTTTATTTTCTTTTCTTGTGTCCGCTGAAGTCGATCAACAGAAAATGCAACAGGTGATGCAGGCGCGATATGGCAATCATGGAATCGTGTTACTGGATTCCTGGAAGCGCATGCTGGATAGAGCGAAGAATGAGACGCATGAGAAGAAACTCATGCAGGTTAATCAATTTTTTAACCGTCATGTTCGCTACACCGAGGACATGACGCTGTGGAAAAAAAGCGACTACTGGGCGACCCCTCTGGAAATAATGGGCGAGCGTGCGGGCGACTGTGAAGACTACACCATCGCAAAATATCTCAGCTTGTTACAACTGGGCATTGCCAACGAGCAGTTGCGCCTTATCTACGTTAAAGCGCAAATCGGCGGCGCACAGAGTAAGATATTCCAAGCTCATATGGTGCTCGGTTATTACCCAACGCCCAATGCGATTCCATTGATTCTCGACAGTTTGCTCAACACCATTGAACCGGCCAGTAATCGCCCGGATTTGCGTCCAGTTTTTAGTTTTAACAGCGAAGGTTTATGGGTGGGTAATCAATCAACGACCGCAGACCCTACCGCACGTTTATCACGTTGGCGTGATCTACTCGCGCGCGTTAACGAGGAAGGATTTTGACTCTCTCTGTGATAGCGTCTTATTCATCACACAGAACACTTACAATATGAATGCAAAAAGGCCATAACAATGTCACTCATTAAACAATTATGGATTGGAATTATTGTTCTTTTGCTGCTGGTGCTCGCAGGCAACTTTGTCATCAGCACGATTACCGCAAAAACCTATTTGCAAGAACAGTTGCGTTTAAAAAATATTGATAACGCCAACTCGCTTGCGCTATCGATATCACAAATGCCAGACAAAGATCCCGTTACTCTGGAGCTGCTGATAACCGCACAATTTGATGCCGGTCATTATGAATACATCATTTTTCAAGATGCCGACAGAAAGCCCATTGTGGCGCGCAGTTTTGATGATGTCAGCCCAGAAACATCTAGTGTCCCAAAATGGTTTGCCAAGTATGTAAAAATTGATTCGGCACCGGGTATTGCCCAGGTACAAGATGGCTGGCAGCAGGCGGGAACTCTGGTGATAAAAAGCCATTCGCGCTATGCATTGGAAGCGCTTTGGAAAAATACGCGCGCTTTATTGGACTGGTTTATCTGCGCCACGTTGCTTAGCGGTTTAATCGGCAGTTTTATATTGAAATATATTTCGCGCCCGCTGGATTTAGTAGTGAATCAGGCGGAGGCTATCGGCGAGCGCCGATTTATTACATCGGAAGAACCAAAGACAAAAGAATTCCAGCGTCTGGTGCGCGCGATGAACACGCTTTCACACGGCGTTAAGCACATGCTCGATAAAGAAGCGCATCAACTTGAACTGCTTCGTCGCGAATCACAAACAGACTCATTGAGCGGCCTTACTAACCGCACCCACTTCTTAAATTTACTAGATACACAACTCACTCGCGATGATGCACAAGAGCGCGGCATTATAGTTTTAGCGCGAGTGATGCACTTGAATGAACTGAACAATCAATTAGGGCACCAACAAGTCGATCAACTGCTGCGCACTATCGCCGGTGTATTCAGCGATCTTCAGGACAAATATCCCGACAGTTATGCGGGCCGTTTGAATGGAAGCGATTTCACATTGCTCATTCCCACTGACACCCCCATCGATATGCTCAGTGCTGATGTCTCGCAAAAACTAAATTTTCAATTGATCGCCTCTAGCTTCGAGAAAATTGCGCTGCCGCTCGCACTCTGTAGCTTTAACAAGAATGATAAACGCAATGAGCTGCTACACAAATTGGATGGCGCCTTGGCACAGGCCGAGCTAAAGGGTAACCGTGCGGTTATCGCGCTTGGTGATGGCCAACAGGATTATGTACAACAAAATTTGACGCAGTGGCGCGACGCAATCGCTGGAGCATTAAGTGCACAACGCATTACACTTGCAAAATTTCCGGTACGGAATACCCAGGGCGATTTACTTCATTATGAAGCCGCAGTCCGCCTGGAACTTGAGAACGAATTGAAACCCGCCGGTCATTTTATGCCTTGGGCTGTGCGTTTGGGTTTAATGCCCGATATCGATTTGGCCGTGGTGAGACTAGCGTTGACACAACTTGACCTTGCTCCTGGCCCGCTGGCCGTTAACATTTCCGCTGCAGCTTTGTGTAGTGCCAGTTTTCGTGAGCGAGCACTCGCGCTCTTACACAACGAACCCGAACGTGCGAAGTCGCTATGGCTAGAGTTTCCTGAGATTTGTATGTTGCGTCATTTGGAAGAATTACGCGCATTTTCAACACAATTGCGCAATTCAGGCTGTCGGATTGGTTTGGAACACGCGGGATTAGAATTCACTCAATTTGGCAACTTACAAGCAATGGGATTGGGTTATTTAAAAATAGACAGCGCCATTATTCGCGATATTCACCACAACACCAGCAGCCAAACCTTTGTACAAAGTCTCTGCACACTTGGCCACTCGTTGGGCATTACCATGATTGCAGAAGGCGTACTTAATGATGCAGAACAACAAGCGCTCATAAAAATCGGGGTGGATGGATTAACGGGGCCGTTGATTACTTGATTTTTTGCGAACAAGCGGCGCCGTTTACTTAGCAATAATTTTTATTGCTAAGTAACCTCTAACATCATTTACAAACGTAAACTGTCACCATCATCTAACAAATCGATGCCTTGCCTTTTGCCACGCAACTCTCGTCTGTTAAGTAACTTGTGTTGCGCCGCATCAGGCAAATCGGTAAAACGAATAACACCCTGCTCTACCAACAAATTCACAACATCTTCCAACACGCGCGCCATGTTTTGATCAGTCTGCTCCAGCGCCAGTTGCTCGGCGGTTTTTTCCGCACACACAAACTGCAGAATTTCCGGAGCATCATCAGCAATCGACTCAGAAAAATCTCCATCTGCTATTTTGCTGATGGCGATAACTTCACCCTTGTCATTACGTTTCACGAACATAAATAAACCTCAATGAAAAATCCCGCTGGTAAAGCGGGATTTTTTTAACATCGATCTATCAGTCGGTAATTAAATTACCGGATGCCTTTAACTGGTTAATAATCTCCTGATTAGTGCCGCTCACACTAAGCGAGTTAAGCACAATAATCTGGTCTGTTGCCCCCACGTTGTAACCACTACTATAACCTCCTCCACTACTGACATGCACGGTGGTTTGGTTCAAGCCCGCGTCATACGTAAAATGCAAATAGTTAGTTAGCGTTGAACTGTTTTCACCTTGCAACAGCTCGGAAAGATGCAATACATCTCCCTGTGCACGAGAAAAGTCTTGAACGACATCTGTTGCCGGCGCCCAAGAACTTCCTTTATCAGCCAACGCCCATTGAAATGTGTCTGCACCCAGACCACCCGTAAGATCATCATTTCCTGCGGCACCACTGATAATATCGGCGCCACTAGTGCCAGTGAGAACGTTATTCCCACTGGTGCCATAAAATTGATTATCACTTCCCATTGCGCCAAATACGGAAATCGTCAGCGTGGCCTTATCTGTACCACCTTGCCCATCCGATAAGGTGTATGTGAAGTGGTCTTTTGCAATCTGACCGGGATGCAAAGCGGCAAGATTATCCGCGGTATAGCTGTAGCTACCATCAGTGTTCAGGGTTAATTTGCCGTAAGCACCTTGTAAGGCAACACCCAAGATTCCATCGGTACCTACGCCTGCTTCCGCTCCTGTACGCACAGCGGACACAACCAAAGTGCCGCCATCTGAATCGGTGTCGTTGGCCAACACGCCTGTACCAGCAGGAATAGAAACACTCATTCCCTCCTGCACAGTCGCGGTGTTACGTCCAACCGTCAGCCAACTCACAACATAATCTGAGCCAGCGGCTGCGGTATCAAACTTGAGTTGATTAAACGCAACAGCGTTTCCAGAGATGTCTCTGATATCAACCGTTCCTGTGCGAGTGGTATCCGTTGGATTGAATTGCCCTCTGCCAACCTCTACACCATTCAGATAAGCAATCCACAAGCCTGTTTCGAGAACACCGGTAAAGTCTAATTTGGCAAAACCAAAACGTGCACTCAGAGTTGGGGCATTCAATGTCACCAAAATCGATTCACCATTTTGGATTTCGTCATCAACTTCTGTGGTGCTGCCCCTTCCTACAACGCCCATTGCACCCGATACACCATCAGCGTTACTGGTAGTTAATGTACCGCCAGAAGCAGTGATTGAGCTGATAAACGGTTGGCTCCAGGTAAGGTTGACACTAGCGGGCACCCCAGCCGAAAGTTGAGTCGACGCAGGATCATCCACTGCCACAGGGGCTGCATTCGGTTTCTCCACGGTCACGTTGACAGTCGCGGTCGAGCTTCCACCTTTCCCATCAATGATGGTGTAGGTGAAAGAAGCCGGGCCTTGGTAGCCAGCAGTCGGGGTAAACACTGCATTGCCAGCGACAAGACTCACAGTGCCATTCACTGCGCCCTGAACAGAATTAATCGCCAGCGTATCGCCATCCGGATCATTATCATTGCCCAGTAACTCGGCGGGGGTAAAGGTCAGGGCAGTGTTGTGCTGGGTTGTGCCGCTATCTGCCACGGCCGTTGGTCCATCGTTAGTACCGGTGACAGTAATCACCACTAAGGTGGCGGTGCCATCAATACTCTTGACGGCGAATGTCTCGGTTTTGGTCTCACCGTCTTTAAGTTGTTGGACGTTTGATTTGCTGTTGTCGATGTTATAGGTCCAGTCCCCATCACTGGTGATGGAAAAACTGCCGTAGGTTCCGGCGGTATTGGATTGCACTTCAAAGCCAGCCTCACCTGTATCCGGATCTGTGATGGAGAGGGTTCCTGACGCAGTGGATTGGGCTGGTGTATCTTCTTTCACCGTACCGGAACCGCTGCCAAGCACAGCCGCATCTGCGGCAGGATTGACGGTAATATTCACCCTAGCCGGGGTCGAATCGTTCAGGCCTTTGTCGTCGCGCGCGGTGTAATTGAACTCGCTGGCACCATTCCAGTTAGCATCGGGTTTGAAGTAGACAGGCCCAGTGACAAAATCATCAGCCGCAATCAGGGTGGTCATAGCAGCGTCGCTATAGAGCAGACCATTCGCTGGCAGAGATTTAATGACAAAGCCCGCGATTGAACCATCGCTATCGCTGCCAGCGAGATTGATAGTAATGAGTGTGTCTTCATCACCGGTGGCGGTGACGGCATTGGTCTCGGGAGCATCATTTACCGGCGTTACATTAATAGTGACGGTAACGATATTGCTGTCATCAATGCCATCATTCGCTTTGTAAGTGAAGCTATCGGATGTTGTTTCACTGCCATTGTGGATGTAGGTGAAAGTACCATCGGCATTGAGCGTTAGCGTGCCATGCGTTGGGCCAGTCACCAAAACTGCCGTCAGTGTTCCGCTATCCGCATCCGTATCATTTGCGGTGATTTTGTTGGCTGGGGTAACGTTGAGGGTACCGCCTTCGGCAACCGTGAATGCATCAGCGACAGCAACCGGAGCATCGTTAACCGGAGCCACATTAATGCTCACTGTCACAGTATTACTATCACTGGTACCGTCATTCACTTTATAGGTGAAGCTATCGCTCGTGGTTTCACTACCGTTATGGATGTAGGTGAAAGTCCCGTTTGCATTGAGCGTCAAGGTGCCGTTGGATGGACCAGTTACCAGAATTGCCGACAGCGAGTCGCCTTCTGCATCCGTATCATTCAAGGTGATTTTGTTGGCTGCAGTGACGGTAAGGACACCACCTTCGTCAACAGTGAAGGTATCGGCAACCGCCACTGGGGCGTGATTTATATCCGTTACCGTGACCGCGACAGTTGCGATATTGGATACAGCTCCGCTGGCATCACTAACGGTATAAGTAAAACTGTCGGTACCGGAAAAGCCGCTGTTGGGCGTGTAAACGCACACCACCACGCATTCCTTGAAGGTGCAGGTGACCACCCGTCCTTCGTCGTCGTGCCCCGGCATGCCGATGCCGAAGTCCACCTTGACGGGCTTCTCCTTGCTTGCGATGGCGGTG
>CAIOHY010000621.1 GCA_903858205.1 uncultured Cellvibrio sp. | reverse complement strand
CGGGTGGTGAAGCTGTTACCGCAGCTGCAGGTTACAGCTACGTCAACGTAATTTGGATGAATATCTGCTTTCATGATGAATGCCTTGTGTGATCTGCGCCGCCACCTGGTCAATTGCCGGGCACCGCGCATAGGTTTAAAAAACGGCTGTTTTCGGGAGCGGCGATACTACCAGAAAACCCTGTTCACGCAACTGAAAAACGCCATTCCGCGCAAAAAACCATCAACTAACGAGCAATAAACTGCGAAGAAAAGAGCGATTACGTTATGCTGCCCGCCTCGTTTGATAATTGCCGAACTCATGACTCACACTTCATCAACAGAAACCTTGCTACTGGAAATTGCCCTGCCCGTGCCGCTGCGGCGCTGCTTTGACTATTTACCTCCGGCTGATACCAACCTCACCGAGCTGCAACCGGGAGTATTGGTGCGCGTACCGTTTGGCCGTCAAGAGCTGATCGGCGTACTGATAAAAGTCAAAACCGAGAGCGAGCAAAATCTGGACAAGCTGCGCCCCGCCTTGGCGATTATCGACCCCCGCCCCGCATTGGATAGCGAGTTGCTTGACCTCTGCCTCTGGGCCGCCGACTACTACCAATGCGCTCCCGGGGAGGCATTGCAAACCGCACTCCCCGTGCTGCTACGTCAGGGTGAACTTGCGCAACTGCGCGGTGAACCGGTATTTCGCCTTACAACTGAAGGTAAAGGTTTACCCGAAGGTGCACTTAAACGCTCACCCAAACAAGCCGCGCTATTGGCTGCGCTGCAAACCCACCATCAACTCAGCCGAAACGATCTTGAGCTGTTCGAGATTCCCCGCACAATCGCTAAAAACCTGATCGACAAAGGCCTTGTGCGCATCGATGAAATTGTGCCCAGCCAAGCACCGCCCCCCGCGCAGCTGCTACGCGAACCTTCAATGGTATTGAGCGAGGAGCAGCAAGCGGCATTTGCACAGATCACTTATGACAGCTTTAAAACCTACCTGCTCGATGGCGCGACCGGCAGCGGTAAAACCGAAATTTATCTGCAAGCGATAGAAGAAACGCTTAAAAAAGGAAAGCAGGCATTAGTGTTGGTGCCGGAAATTGGGTTAACACCACAAACTCTGCAGCGGTTCCAGCGCCGTTTTAATTTACCCATTGTCGCCTTGCACTCGGGGCTTAACGACCGCGAGCGGCTCGACGCCTGGCTACAAGCACGCGACGGCATAGCCCGCATCATCATAGGTACACGTTCAGCCCTGTTTACCCCGCTTAAAGAGCCGGGCATTTTGATTATCGATGAGGAACATGATGGCTCCTTTAAACAGCAAGATGGTTTCCGTTATTCCGCGCGCGACCTCGCGGCTGTGCGCGCCCATCGCCTTGGGATTCCGCTGATTCTCGGCTCTGCAACGCCATCACTGGAAACCCTGCACAATGCCATCCAAGGTCGTTATCACTATCTGCGTTTGAAAGCCCGCGCAGGAAATGCCAAACCGCCGGAAATTCAGCTACTCGATGTTCGCGGTGAAATCCTGCATGAAGGCTTTGCGCAAGCCAGTATCGATGCGATTGGCGATACGCTCGGCAAAGGTAACCAGGTGCTGGTGTTTCTCAACCGGCGCGGCTACGCACCCACGTTGGAATGTCATGATTGCGGCTGGCTCGCTAACTGTAACCACTGCGATGCGCGCATGACGGTGCACCAAACACCACGCCATTTACACTGTCACCACTGCGACCACCAGCGCGGCATCCCCAAGCGCTGCCCAAGCTGCAACAGCAGCAGAATCCAGCCTATCGGTCAGGGCACCGAACGCAGCGAAGTCGTCTTGCAACAACTCTTCCCGGCGCACAAAGTCATCCGTGTAGACCGCGATTCCACGCGTAACAAAGACGGCATGCAAAAGCTTCTGGTCGATGTTCACAGCGGCGAGCCCTGCATTCTTGTCGGCACCCAAATGCTTGCCAAAGGCCATCATTTTGCCGATGTCACCTTGGTGGTGATTATCGATGCGGATGCCGGTTTATTCAGCACCGATTTCCGTGGCGCCGAGCGCATGGGGCAACTTCTGCTGCAGGTCGCGGGGCGCGCCGGGCGCGAGGAAAAACATGGGCGCGTGATGCTGCAGAGTCATCACACCGATCACCCACTAGTGCAAACACTGGTACAACAGGGTTATCACGCCTTAGCCGACTTGATTTTGCATGAGCGCCAAATCACCCAATTACCCCCCTATCGCCACCTCGCATTGATTCGCGCCGAGAGCAAACAAGCGATTGCAGCGGTGGATTTCTTACAGACCGCACGCAAAATGGCCGAGCAACTGCAAGCGCCACACCCGCTATTCAGCTATTTAGGCCCGCTGCCTGCGATGATGGAAAAACGCGGCGACCGTTTCCGCTACCAGTTGCAGATTAACAGTGCGCAGCGCAAACCCTTGCAGCAATTGCTTAGCGAATTAGCGCTACAACTGGAAGCATCGCCGCTCGCCAAACGGGTGCGCTGGTCGATCGATGTCGATCCACAAGAAATGGGATAACCCCTAAGCGGCACAAGTAACAGACGCTGGGCCAAATTGCCGGCTTAGTGACTCACTCGCGCAATCCCTTTACAATCGCGCCCTCAAATTAGTGCAGACAAGCAAACCCATGAGTAGAGATTTCGCCAAAAAAGGCCGCGCACCGGCGCGCCGGACTTCATCCGCCAGCAGCGCGACGCCACCCTGGTTGTGGTTCGTGGCGGGCTTGGTATTGGGTGCATTTACGGCCAGCCTCTACTTCATTAAAAATCCGGTTTCCGCCCCAACTCCCAAAGAAGAACCCAAACCCAAGGTAACGGAAAATAAAACGCCCAAACCGCGTTTTGATTTCTACAAATTGCTGCAAGAAAGCGAAACCATCGTCCCTGCGAGCGAAACCATCAATGATGAAAAACCGGCGCAAGAGGAAAGCACCGAGTACATTCTGCAAGTCGGCTCCTTTCCTCGCTCTGAAGATGCGGATAAGTTGCGCGCACAATTAATTCTGCTCAACCTCGATGCGAACATTGAAAAAGTGGAAATTCGCAAAGGCGAAGTTTGGCATCGCGTGGTAGTCGGTCCGTTCAATAATCAAAATGCACTCACCACTGCGCGTTCGCAATTGGTCAAAAACGAATACAACGCACTGGTGCTTAAACGCGCGAAAACCAAATAACTATCCAGCATCAGCACGCGCCTTGAAAAAGGCATGTGCGCCCCCACTTTTCTGGCTTCTCCGAAGTAAATTAAGAAGGAAGTCCAGTGACAACAATTCTCTCTGTGCGCCGCGACGGGCAAGTCGTTATCGGTGGCGATGGCCAGGTATCCCTCGGCAACACCGTCATGAAAGGCAACGCGCGTAAAGTGCGCCGTCTCTACAAAAATCAGGTAATCGCCGGATTTGCCGGTGGCACCGCCGATGCATTTACGCTCTTCGAACGTTTTGAAGCCAAACTCGAAGCACATAACGGTCAGCTAACACGCGCCGCTGTTGAACTCGCCAAAGAATGGCGCACAGATCGCAGCTTGCGCCGCCTGGAAGCCTTGCTCGCGGTTGCCGACAAAGATGCCTCACTCATCATCACCGGCAACGGCGATGTAATCCAACCCGAAGACGATTTAATTGCGATAGGTTCCGGTGGTAACTACGCCCAAGCTGCCGCACGCGCGCTTCTGGAAAACACCCAATTGGATGCCCGCAGTATTGTCGAAAAAGGGTTGAAAATCGCCGGTGATATTTGCGTATTTACCAATCAGACTCACACGATCGAAGTGCTCGATTATTAATTGCCGTAGCCCGTATGGAGCCTAGCGAAATACGGGGTCTTGATGTCGTCAACAGTCACTTAATCAACAACCAAGCCACCAATAACCAGCTCCCGCATTCCGTTCCACTCCATGCGGGCTACTTAAGAGTTTTTTATGTCCTCCATGACTCCGCGCGAAATCGTGCACGAATTAGATAAACATATCGTCGGCCAAGCCAACGCCAAACGCGCGGTCGCTATTGCGCTGCGCAACCGCTGGCGGCGCATGCAAGTGCCCGCCGATATGCGCAATGAAATTACCCCAAAAAATATTTTGATGATCGGCCCAACCGGCGTCGGTAAAACGGAAATTGCACGCCGCTTGGCCAAGCTCGCCAACGCGCCTTTTATCAAAGTAGAAGCAACCAAATTTACCGAAGTGGGCTATGTCGGCCGCGATGTGGAATCCATCATTCGCGACCTGGTTGATGTCGCGATCAAAATGCGCCGCGAGCAAGCGACCAAATCAGTGCAGCATCGCGCCGCCGAAGCGGCTGAAGAACGTATCCTTGACGTACTGCTACCACCTGCACGCAATTTATCTGCAGAAGAAAGTAAACACGAATCCGGTACCCGCCAGATTTTTCGCAAAAAATTGCGCGAAGGCGAACTGGACGATAAAGAAATTGAAATCGATATAGCCGCGGCGAGTGTGGGTGTTGAAATCATGGCGCCACCCGGCATGGAAGACATGACCAATCAATTGCAAAGTATGTTTTCATCGCTCGGGCGCGACAAAACCAAAAAAGCGAAACTCACCGTCAAAAAAGCCTTTAAACAATTGCAAGACGAAGAAGCCGCAAAATTGGTGAGCGATGACGATATCAAAGCGCAAGCGATTGAAGCAGCCGAACAAAACGGCATTGTGTTTATCGATGAAATCGACAAGGTTGCGCGCCGCGGCAATGTGAGCGGTGCCGATGTATCGCGCGAAGGCGTACAGCGCGATTTGCTGCCGTTAATTGAGGGTTGCACCGTCACCACCAAACACGGCACCATCAAAACCGACCATATTTTATTTATCACCTCGGGTGCGTTTCACTTGAGCAAACCGTCAGATCTGATTCCGGAATTGCAAGGCCGCTTGCCGATCCGCGTAGAGCTGAGTGCGTTAACCCCGGATGATTTTGAGCGCATCCTCACTGAACCTACTGCATCGCTTACCGAACAGCAGGAAGCCTTGTTAAAAACAGAAGGCGTAGACATTACCTTTACCAAAGACGGTATTCGCCGTATCGCAGAAACGGCACATGACGTGAATGAACGCACCGAAAATATCGGCGCACGCCGTTTGCACACCATTTTGGAGCGTTTATTGGAAGACGTATCCTTCGAAGCGGGCGATGGCAAGAAGCAGGTAGAAATCAACTCAGCCTATGTTGACGCACACGTGGGTGAGCTGGCGAAAAACGAAGACTTAAGCCGATTTATTTTGTAATTGAGTATTCTGTTGATGAGCAAAACGCCCACTAAAATCCAGCTACACAAACAGTCGCAACAACTCGAGTTGCACTTCGGCGGCGAGCAATTTTTATTGCCCGCCGAATTTTTGCGCGTGCATTCGCCGAGCGCCGAAGTCAAGGGCCATGGGCCAGGGCAAGCGGTACTGCAATACGGCAAAAAAGATGTGGCTATTACCAACATTGAGCGCGCAGGTAACTACGCGCTCAAATTAATCTTTGACGATGGCCACGACAGCGGAATTTATACGTGGGATTATTTTTACGAGTTAGGAAAAAATCAGGCGAAAATATGGCAGGAATATTTGGAAAACTTAAACACTGCGGGCAAAACCCGCGAGAAAGATACCAGTGTAGTGAAATTTGTTCTTTGAGAGTGCTCGACACCAACTGAACTGGCGGCGAGCAAGATTTTATACCGTCCAGCTCACCCACCCGGTGTACGCACTGATCAAAATAAATAATCCGAAGACAATGCGATACCACGCAAAAATTTCATAACTGTGATTGGCCACATAACGCACCAGGGTGCGTATGGCAATCCAGGCGCTGATGAACGCGGTGATAAAACCGGCTGCAAACATCGGAAAATCGCCCATCTCCAATAGCTCGCGGTGTTTGTAGATATCGTAAAAGGTTGCCGCAAACATGGTCGGCACAGCCAGGAAAAAAGAAAACTCGGCGGCAACTTTGCGATCCAGTCCGATAAACAAGCCACCGATAATTGTCGCGCCCGAGCGCGAGGTACCCGGTATCATCGACATCACCTGAAACAAGCCCACTTTTAACGCATCTTTCCAGGTCATTTGATCCACATCCACGACACGGATCTCATGCTTGCGTCGCTCCGCCCATAAAATCACAAAACCACCGAGAATCAGCATGGTTGCGACGCTCAGCGCATTGAAGAAATAGGTTTTGATCAGCGAGATAAACAGCACGCCCACTACCGCAGCGGGTAGGAACGCGATCAGGAGGTTAATGATAAAACGCTGCGCTTGTGCATCACTAAACATGCCCGTGGCAACCTGAGTAAATTTTTGCCGATACTCGACCACCACCGCCAAAATAGCACCCAGCTGAATAGCAATTTCAAACACACGGCCGTCGTTATGGAAATTGATTAAATCGCCGACAACAATTAAATGCCCGGTACTGGAAATGGGTAAAAATTCTGTCACACCCTCAACAATTCCCATGATGATGGCTTTAAAAATCAGCAATAAATCCACAACAACTCCCTAATCGTCAACAATTGGCAGGCATAGTTTAACGGGCGCAAGTCTGCGTTAATTATTCAGTGTTTGCAAACTCTGTGCCCATGCTCAACGAGAGGCTAGGTTATACTCCCACACAACCTATTTATCGCTTAACGAGGAAAAGGCTATGCGCCATCGAGTGTTCATCAGTTTGATGTCAGGTTTGCTATTGCTGCTCGGCGGCTGTGCCAATATCCAATATGCCGACGACTATAAAACGGGCACTGACTTCAGCGGCTTAAAAACCTACAACTGGCGCGCAATCACAGTTGATGTAGGCGGAATAGATAAATCCTTCCTGCAAAACCTTGTCGATGAACAATTGCGCGCACAAGGCTTTGTGCTCGCCGACACTAGCGCCGATTTACTAATTGATATGCAGGTATTTTCACGCGTGAGCACCGGTGGCAATACCAGTATCGGGATTGGTATCGGCCTGCCCGTGGGGGGCAATGGCAGCATCGGTTTGGGCACGAGCCAGATACTGGGCAAAGGCAAACAGGAGGGCGTAATCGTCATCGACATTACGCAAACCAGCAGCAACACACTGATCTGGCGTGGCAATGCCGAGGGAATCCCACTGATTAATTTCTCGCTCAAAGCCGAACAAAAATTGCGCGAGAGTGTGAGCAAACTATTAGCGCCATTTCCACCGCAAACCGCTGCACATTAACGCATGCCTCATGATGCTGGATTGCGCGCAATCCAGCTCATTCATTTTCCCTCCCGTTGATTATCGTTTATGCCGAATTCACAACGTCTTTCCATCGAAGGTATTTTGCTTTTAATCGGGCTTGCTATTGGCTGGGGTTTCAACTGGCCGATTATGAAATTTATTATCGGCGAAATTCCACCGCTCACCTTTCGCGGTTTTTGTTTATTTTTTGGTGGACTGGGGATTCTGGGGTTGGCGCGCGCGTCCGGATTAGCACTGAGTATTCCCAGCGGTTACTGGAAAAAAGTGTTGTGGATTTGTTTGCTCAACATAGTCGCCTGGAACGTGATGGCGACCTATGGTTTGAGTATGTTGCCCGCCGGGCGCTCAGCACTCTTGGGTTACACCATGCCGATCTGGACAGTGCTCTTATCCGTGTGGGTGCTGCACGACAAATTTACCCTGCGTATCGCCATCGCACTTTTATTGGGAATTGCGGGTGTATTTGCATTGATGAGTGAAGCGCTCATCAATTGGTTCAGTGCGCCAATGAGTACGCAATTAATACTGGGCGCCGTGTTGATGGTCGCTGCTGCCTGGTGTTGGGCAGCAGGCACGGTGTTGATGAAACGCTGGCAGGTGCCGCTCAATACAGTGGCGCTCACCGGCTGGTTATTATTGCTCGCCAGTGTGCCCATTATTATCGCAGCAGTTTTTGTTGATGGTGCGCTGCAGAAAATGCCTTCCACACTCGCGCTCTGGGGTGTCGTCTATAACGTATTTTTCGCGTTTATGTTCTGCTATTGGGCCTGGGTTCGATTGGTGACACTGGTGCCGGTTAGCGTGTCATCGCTATCTTCACTCATTACACCGCTGATTGGCGTTATCTCCGGCATCGTATTATTGGGCGAAACGCCTGGCTGGCCGGAATATAGTGCGACCATTTTGATCCTCGGCGCCGTAGCGGTGGTGAATTTCAGTAGCGCAAAAAAGCCTAATCCAGCACCGGCAAAGAGCGATCCAGTGTAATGGTATTTTGCTCAGGTTGGATGCGCGCAGCATAGGCGATCACTTCAACACCTGCCGCACGCGCTGCACCCAAAGTTGCCGCATAAACAGGATCTATATGTGCTGCGGCGCGCACCGATTGAATCCCGGTATGCTGCACGCAAAATAATAAAGCTGCCCTGTGCCCCAACTCCACCATCGCCATCAATTCACGCAAATGTTTACTGCCGCGCTCGCTCACAGCATCGGGAAAAAAGCCTTCTCCTTCCGCTTCCATCAAGGTGACATTTTTGACTTCCAGATAACACAGGCGCGCATCCTCACTGTGCTGACTCAACAACTCTTTATCATCTAATAAAAAGTCAATGCGCGATTTTTCACTGCCATAAACAACTTCGCGCCGCCAGGATTGATAT
>CAIOHY010000620.1 GCA_903858205.1 uncultured Cellvibrio sp. | reverse complement strand
TAAAAAGCCTGGTGCGTTTGCGGCAATTGCAGCACGACAAATCCGTCAAGCAGTTAGCAATTGCCAATATGGAGTTAGCAGAAGCGAAGGAAAATATGCTGGTTTCGCAGGCGCGCTATCAACTGGTTCTTGAAATGCAGCGAAAGTTTCGGCAAGTCGGCCATTCGATTGATCCGCTTTATTACGGCAACCATCTGGAGGCTGCAGATACTGCAAAACATTTTTTGGATGAATCGATTACCGAGTGGCAAGCCGCACGGGATCATAAATCCAGTCAGCTCAATGAGTTTTCGTTGCACCATTGCCAGCTGGATGTTGCCCGTAATGCGGAAACCTCCGCAAAAAACGAGTATCAACAAATACGGGAGCAAGCGTTGTTAGACGATTGTTATGATCAACAATCAAAAATGAATAATCAGCAAATGGTGATCGCATAATGAGTGTTATAGCTGCTCAAATGCCGCTGATGGCATTTATTGGTGATATGCCTACAAACAGTCAAAATAATTTGGCAAACGAGAATTCGGGTGATTTTTTACAACAAATTACCAATGAAGAAACCGCTGGTAAACCTTTAATTGATGCGGCTCAGTTTTTGCCACATGACCAGATTCAAATCAGTTATGAACCGGAAGCCCAGCAGCACGTAGTTCCAATAAGTCAGTTGTTGGATAATTTGCGGTTAGTTAATGAAATGCAAAACCGGACTACTTCCCAGCCAAACGCTGTTCGACAAGTTAATGAATCTACCCCGGAACAATCGGTGGTTTATTTATTACATTGGTTAGCGTCAGGGCATCTTTCCCATCTTGCATCCGATTTTTCTTCTGTGGCAGCTGTGAAGGTCAAACATGCTGGTTCATCGGTAGTTGCCAACACAGGTGGTTTTAGTAACGGATTATTGCAGGACACTGTTACTGGAGTTATTTCCTTGGAAGGAAAAGATCTTGCACTCAAACAAGGGGATAACAGCCAAACAGATGTTGATGCTGCTGAACAAGAGAGTCGACGAAGAGCTGCAGATCCAGCAATATTTAACGAGCAAATATCTCCTTATTTGAAACGCCGATTAATTGTTTCTTCGCAGGAAGATCACACACACATTATTTTGCGAGATTACTTTCTGGACTCTGAAGATCATTTTTCAGAAGTGAGAAATTTGCTGACGAATATCAAGCAAAACGTTTCAGGCACTATCAAAGTGACAATAAATGGTCATCATTACGGTGACATTAATAATTATCGATAACGCGAGAAGAATTTATGGCCATTGATGCAATTGGTAGCGCTTTGACGACTACAAATGTCACTTCTAATAGTGCATTAAACCAGGAAGATTTCCTAAACCTTTTTTTAACAGAACTGAATTACCAAGACCCATTGGAACCGCTTAGCAACCGTGATTTCTTAGCCCAAATGGCGCAATTTGCAAGCATTGAACAAACCAAACAAACCACAGAAAGTGTGAACAATTTGGTATACCTGAACTCGTCTTCCCAGTCAGTTAGCTTATTGGGTAAAAAAGTCGAGGTGGTTAATGGTGCGGAATTGGTAACGGGTGTTGTCAGCTCGATTGCATTTACCAGTGATGGTTTGTCCATGGATATACAAAAAGCTGATGCCAGTTATCTCCGGGGCGTCACCTTATCCCAAATTCAATTGATCCGAAATTAACAGGAGTTTTAGCAATGCTTCAATCATTTTTTAACGGTTTGAGTGGGTTATTAAGTTTTTCGCGCGGATTGCAGACGGTCAGCGACAATGTGGCGAATATGAATACCCCCGGTTTCCGTGGTCGCGATACTTTTTTTCGGAGTATTGAAAGTGGGAATTCGGAAGGTGGTTATGGGACAACAGTGAGCACCGGTGGTATGCGTTTAACACCGGGAAAATTACAGCAAACGGGTAGCCCAACAGATTTGGCGTTGGTGGGTAGTGGCTTTTTCGTGTTACGCGATGATCAAGGTCAGCTTCATTACA
Organism: uncultured Cellvibrio sp.; assembly: GCA_903858205.1. Taxonomy (GTDB): domain Bacteria; phylum Pseudomonadota; class Gammaproteobacteria; order Pseudomonadales; family Cellvibrionaceae; genus Cellvibrio. The sequence goes on along the minus strand of CAIOHY010000620.1, from coordinate 2,617 downwards.
CTCGCGATGGAGAATTCCAGTTCAATGAAAAACGTATTTTGGTAGACAAGAACACCAAATACCAGGTAATGGCTTTAAACACTTCCGGACAGCTCGCGCCGATTGATATTAGTGCTGTGTATACCAAGCCACCACAAGCAACAACGAAAGTTACCCTTGCTGGTATTCTGTCTTCAGCTCAATCGCCAAAAACAGTTTCATCAATTGTGGTATACGATCGTTTGGGTGGTTCACATACCTTGACTATGAGTTTAACGGATGTATCCACGACAACTCCAAATACTTGGAATGTAAGCATCACCAATTCAGCAGGTACAGTAATCAGTGCTCCGGGCAGCAGTATTGCGTTTGATCCAAGCAACAAACCGTTGCCGCCCAAAAATCAGGTCACTGCAACTATTTCAGTGGGTGGAAGTACCCAGAGTATTGTGTTTGATTTTGGAAGTGCCAGCTCGGCACAAGCTGTGCAATGGCAAGCAGCTGCACCAGTATCAACGAGCGATGCAATTGCTGCAACAGTAACTGATGGTCACGGTACCATCGGTATTACCGACTTGGCTTTTGACCAAGAAGGTTTATTAACACTGACTTATTCAAATGGAGATAAAGATAAAAATGCCCGGATCGCACTTGCGTCCTTCGCTGATGAATCAGAATTGGTGTATGAATCGGGCAGCTTGTATCAGGCAGTAGAAACCAACGCGGCCAAATTCGGTTATGCAGCGGAATCCGAGTACGGAAAAATACAGAGTAAAAGTCGTGAACTTTCCAACGTGGATTTAACTCAGGAATTCGCGGACATGCTCATTATCCAACGCGGTTACCAGGCCAGCTCCAGAGTGATGTCTGTTTCAAACGACATGATTGAGCAACTCTATCGTGCTAACGGCGGCTAATCTATGCGTCCTTATCGTTTGATTGGAAAGACGACTCGCAATCATTTATCAGAGCGAATTCTTGGTGCATTGATAAAGTGGCAAGAGCGTTGGACTATTGATTTCAAGCAACCAATAATTGATTTTCCATCTGCGAATGAATTATGGGAAAAACCAAATGGATTTGGTGTAAAAAAGGGCCAAGCATATCAAGCCTTTTTTTTCGATGTAAAAACAGATTGGATTAAAATCATTTTTGGACATAAATCGAGTTCCTGCCCTGATGATGGTGTTGCTAATGCCGTAGCTAATGAAGCAAAACAATCGCTGGCGGACGAATTATTACGGCAATTTAATATTTATGAAACTATAGAGATTGTGTATGAGCAGGCGTTAATAACTCCATTTATTGGCAATGGGGATGTTTACACAAAAATTTCACTTGATGACCAGAGTTTCTATGTATGGCTTTCGCCTGACATCGTGAGTGCGTTTATTCCGGCACCGCTCAAGTACAACGGCCAGCCGCTACTGCAGCGGACAGATGCCTGCGTAGATGCAGTTGCCACGTGCAAAGCAAAGCTGGATCTTGGAAGCTTTCCCATCACTTTATTGCAAAATCTTGCCGTGGGTGATGTGTTATCGACGGATATAAAACTGGATACACCTATGTATCTGGAAGTAAATAAAAACACAGCACTGCGCGCTCATCTCGGGCAGCAAGATGGTCAAAAAGCGTTATTGTTTATATCAAAGTGATGGATTGTCATGGCAAAAAAAACTGTACAAAGTATTGAATTGGAACCCATAAAAGATCAAGAAACTTCCGGAACACCATTGTGTCCGCGCGATATTAATTTATTCGGGCATGTCAATGTGGAAATCACGGCAGAAATAGGTCATGCAGAAGTTAGTATAGAAAAACTTCTGGCCTTTAAAGCAGGTGATGTATTTGCCTTGAAGGAAAAAATTGATACTCCTTTAACGTTGTATGTTAACAACAAGCCTGTTGCCTTGGGGCATTTGGTAGCTGTTGAAGATAACTTCGGTGTTCAAATTACCGAAATACTTTAAGTATAAATAGCATTACCATCAAATGAAAAACATACATACATCAACAGTAATCACTGAAAGCACAAATACGCCATTACAATTGCGTAAAGATGATGTTATCACTACGGCTTTTGTAGTTAAAACAATTTTGGTGCTTGCGGTATTGTTGGCTATGGCATATGCCATTTTGCGGTTGGTATCGGCTCGTATGCCCAGTGTAAATAAATTAGCAAAAGTATCTACAGTAAATGATATTCGTGTTATTTCTTCAGTAAAAACCTCGATTAAAACCAAGCTGGTTTTTCTTGAGATTGATGGCCATAAAGCGGTAATTGTTGAAACTCAGCATGGATCGAAACTGGAGTGGCTTCCTGATACAGGTAATAAACCTGAGCGTGAAAAGGGCGAAATATAATGTTAGCTACAATAATGGCTACTGCTGCATCGTCAGCAACGATAACCGATGCAACAAATGGTTTTTCATCCGCACTTGAATCTCTCAGGTTAACTACACCAGTTGAAGTGTTTCTCACTTTAACTGCGCTTTCATTTTTACCAATATTGTTAATTTCGCTAACGACTTTTACACGAAATATTATTGTTTTATCGTTCTTGCGACAAAGTTTGGGATTACAACAATCTCCTCCCAATATCGTACTAATATCGCTTGCTGTATTTATTACTTTTTT
>CAIOHY010000619.1 GCA_903858205.1 uncultured Cellvibrio sp. | reverse complement strand
TGCCGATGCTGCAGAAAAAAGATTATGCGGGCATTGTGAATCTTGGCAAAAGTGACGATGCACCTATCGCGCGGATTATTGCGGCAGGCATTGCACGTATGAGCCAATCGCCGCGCCGTGATGATGTTGAATTGGCGATGGAAGAGGGTGTGATGGAAGCCATGCCGCGCCTTGAAAAGCGCACACCCTATTTAGCCACACTCGCCAACATTGCAACATTGCTGGGGTTGCTCGGAACGATTTTCGGTTTGATCCAGGCATTTACCGCAGTAGCCAGTGCCGACCCGGCAGAAAAAGCCGCATTACTTTCATCATCGATTGCGGTCGCGATGAACACCACAGCATTTGGTTTGGTTGCTGCAATTCCACTCTTGTTAGTCCACTCAATGCTGCAAAGTAAAACTACCGAAATTATTGATAGCCTGGAAATGGCTGGCGTTAAGTGCTTAAACCTCATCACTCATGTGCAGGATGTGCCGCGCAATCGCACGCAAGACACTAGTGCGAACAAGCCGCAAGCGGCGCAATAATTTAATCGGCATATTGGTTAACGCTGATTATTTTTAACATCTATTTAGTTGCACAGAGTGGATTCAATCTATGCGCATTAAACGGCGATTTAAAGCGGACGCAGAGCTCGATATCACCTCCTTTATGAATCTGATGATCATATTGGTACCGGTGTTGTTGATGGGCATGGTGCTCGCGCGCACAACGGTGCTTGACCTGAAGTTGCCGGACATGGCCGACTCCAGCATTCCGCAAACCGAAGAGCCCCCGCAACAATTGGAATTAATTATCCGCGCAGATAAATTTGAAGTGAATTATCCGGCGGGCATTAAATTAAAGTGGGTCGAGAAAACTCCCGCAGGCGAATACGATTTCAAATTACTTGCCGGTGTATTGCAAGAGACCAAACGTTTGCTGGAAGACAAAGGTATCCAGAAAAAAGACATTTATATCCTCTCTGAAAAAGATACGGATTATCAAACGCTGGTTACTACTATGGATACGGTGCGCTCATTCAAAGCCGTCGTGGCTGCGAATTTGGTGGATGCAGAATTGTTTCCGGAAATTTCATTGGGCGATGCACCGCCTCCCGGTGCATCGACTGGTGCGGTAGCGAGTCCGGCAGGAGGTGCACAATGAAGCAATCCCTGCGCGCCAAACGTATGGCCAAGCATCACCGCCGTTTGAATCAGGTGCCAAGTCTTAACCTGGTATCCTTAATGGATATCTTCACCATTTTGGTATTTTTTCTATTGGTAAATTCCGGCGATGTAGAAGTATTGCAGACCGATAAAAGTATCAAATTGCCGGCGTCTTTTTCAGAGCAGGTGCCGGAAAATAATTTGGTAGTGTTGGTGAGTGCAACGGATGTTATCGTCGGCGGGCGATCAGTGGGCAGCGTTGCCGATCTTATTGCATCAACCGGAAATAATTTTGCTCCGCTGGAGCAAGAACTGAAATACCTCGCGCAAAAAGCGGGGCCGTTGAAAGAGGAGGATCAGTTAACTGGTCGCCCGGTGACGATTATGGCGGATCAAAAAGTTCCCTACCAGATTTTGAAAAAAGTCATGGCCACTTGTGCGGCAGCTGAGTATCGCGATATTTCTCTGGCTGTAACTAAAAAAGAACTGCCCGCGAATGGGGGAGGTTGATATGGCCGCCCTTAGTTTAAATTTGGAGTTGCCGTGGAGTTCATCAATCGATGACGATAAGCGTTTCAATAAGATTCTATCGATCAGTTTTGTGGTGTTATTGCTCGCCAGTGTTGCCGTAACCATTATCAATGTGCCGGAAATGGAACGCACTGAAAAAGAAAAGTTGCCGCCGCAATTAGCGCGGGTGGTGTTGGAGAAGCAAGAGTTACCACCACCTAAACCGGTAGAACCGCCCAAGCCGGAAGAGAAAAAGCCTGAGCCAGTGCCAGAAGAAAAACCGGTAGAAAAACTGCCTGAGCTAAAGCCGGTAGAAAAACCTAAAGAACCAGTGAAAACTCCGCCCAAAGCAAGCTTGGAAAAAGCGCGCGAGCAAGCCGAGAATAGCGGTGTTATGCAGTTCAAAGATGATCTCGCGGAAATGCGCGAGATGATGCAAACCTCGGCGGTAGAGACGGCGGCAACAACGGTCACTAACAGCACCGGTGAAGCGGCGCAGCTCGATCGGGCGATGATCACCAGTGGTGCCAAGGTTGCGAGTGGCGGCATCAACACCGCTGCGCTAAGCCGCGATACTGGCGGTGTCGCTTTGTCGGGTCGTGAAACCACCAAGGCGAAAAGTGGCTTGGCGGAGGGCACCAAAAAATCCGGTCAGGCTACCGCAGGCAATAGCAATGGGGCGGGCGGCGCGGCGCGCAGTGAAGAAGAAATCCGCAAAATTATGGAGCAACACAAGGGCGCGATCTATTCGATCTATAACCGCGCTTTGCGCCAGAATGCCGCGCTTGAAGGCAAGATGGTAGTGAAGATAGTGATCGACCCCAACGGCAAAATCGTTGAGGCCAGTCTGGTGTCGAGCGAACTGGGCGATAAAGACCTTGAGGCGAAGATACTGCAGCGAATCAGGCTGATCACCTTCCCTGCTTCGAATGTGATACGCACTACGCTTAATCAGGCCTTCGATTTCCTACCTCAATAATACCTGCCTCACAAAACCCCCGATTCGTCGGGGGCACTATTTCCCTTCGGCAGAAACTTTTCCAACTAAAAGAATTTTAAGGATTAGGCACACAATTGCTTGAAACCGGTTACATAATTGTGGATAATTGCGTCAGCTAAGGCTTATTTGTCATGGGTTTTTGTTGGTAAACGGTTACAGTCGGTCGCGCTCAAGTGATAGACAGTTTCCTGGAGCTCCCGACAGTTGTTAGTGATGAATTGCCAAGCCATAGCCCGCTGTTGTGTTTTTTTCGCCCCGGCTTGCCGGGGTTTTTTATTTGCGCCCTGCGTAATCCTCCCGCAAAATGCCTCTGCCACATCAGCCGCAATTTATCCAATCATTACTTTCTCGCCAGGGGCGGCGCTGCGAATTGGGAATCTCTATGACACAAGCATTGCGTGCGGCGGCCAGCCGCCTTGAACACTGGATCAAAAACGATGCACTTCCACTCTGGTTAGCGCGCGGCATCGAACCGTCAACTAAAGCCAACTATGAACGACTAACGCCTGCCGGTGTTGCCGATTTGGAGTCCACTACGCGCGTACGTGTGCAAGCACGTCAGGCATTTTTCTTTGCTGCTGCCTATGATCGCGGTTGGTGCCCTGAGGGCAAAAGCGTTGCAAAAAATTTGCTCGCGTTTGTGCAAAAAACGGCGACCCATCCAACGGCTGGTGGCGGTTACACCCATCTGCTCAATAAAGATTTTGTGGTGGTTGATACCAAACAAGATCTCTACGACCACGCCTTCTTTTTGCTTGCCAATGCCTGGTGTTATCGCGCCTTTGGTGAGGAATCCTATCTGCAGGAAGCCGATAAATTAATTGCGCATTTGGATGCGCGCTTTGGTTCTGCAGTCGGTGGTTGGATTGAGGGCGATTACGCTTACGCCTGTCGCCGCCAAAATCCGCACATGCATTTGTTTGAAGCCTTTCTCGCACTTTACGACGCAACCAACAACGCAAAATATTTAGCACGGGTCGGCGAACTATTTGCACTTTTTCAAGCGCATTTTTTCGATGCAGAACATAACGTCTTGTTTGAATTTTTTGATGACAACTGGGCGCGTCTACCGAATATCAAAGGCGATACGGTTGAACCCGGCCATATGATGGAGTGGGTGTGGCTGCTCGATTGGTATCATCGCCGCACCGGTCGCCCGGTTGCGCATTACACCAAGGCACTTTACACACGCGGATTGGAAATCGGCATGGATAAATCCGGTTTGTTATTTGATGCGGTGAGTTATACCGGCGAAGTCATTGACCCGAACAAACGCTGCTGGGGACTTACTGAATTAATCAAAGCCAGCTTGGTGCAAATTCGCGAAGGCAATGCGGATGCAGAAGCAGTCGCAGTCAAAGGTGTTGATGATTTATTTACCTATTATCTCTGTGCGTCAACACCTGGTTCTTATGTTGATCAACGCGGCGCTAATGATGAAGTGGTAGTCGATGTCGCACCCGCAAGTACGCTTTATCATTTGATTGTCGCGGCGATGGAATTGATTGATCACTTTGAGTTGGCCAGTAAAAAATAAATTGTATCGACAATAAAAAAGCGCGCCGCGATTAATTCGGGCGCGCTTTTTTTTGCTTCGATTTATTTACGATAAAACGTTTAGGGAAAATTATTTCTTGCCCGGTGCTGGCCCCGTGCTTTTACGAATAATAAATTCCGTCGGCAATACGCACTCGCGTTGGCTAAGCGGTTCGCCTTCAATCACTTTCAGCAGCATATCCATTGCCATCTTGCCCATTTCTTCCGCTGGTTGTGAAATGGTGGTCAGGCTTGGGTCGGAATACTTGGCGTAGGCGATATCGTCAAAGCCGGTGACTGACATATCTTCCGGAATGCGGATGCCCTGATTTTTCAGTGTCTGCATTGCACCAATCGCCATTTCATCGTTCATTGAGAAAACGGCCGTCGGGCGTACTTTCATATTGCAGAACTGGAATGCGGCGTTAAGGCCTGACCACATGGTGAAGTCGCCTTCGGCAATCAGGTCTTTCTCAAAGGGAATGCCGGCTTCGGCCAGGGCTTCTTTATAGCCTTCAAGGCGGTCGATGGCGTGGGGGTTATCTTTAAGACCTGAGATCACGCCGATGCGTTTATGGCCGAGTGATATTAGATAGTTCACCATCGTTTTAGCGGCAGCGCGGTTGTCGATACGGATGGCGGGGCCGGTCGTGTATTCGCAGCCGCAAGCATTTACGCAGGGGATATCGGCCGGAATATTGTTCTGGCTTTTCTCCGAGCTGGGGCGCAGCTGCACTATGCCGTCAGCCAAGCGAGTTTCAACGCGGCGAATGTACTCCATTTCCCGCTCGGGTGTGCCGCGTGTATCGCCCAGCAGCACGGCATAGCCCTTTTGTTGGGCGCGGTCTTCCAGGGCGCGAATAAAGAGTGAATAGAAAGGGTTGGCGATATCGGGAACCAGTACCACCACCGCATAGGCGCGCGCCGAACGGAAGTTGCGCGCGAGCATGTTAGGGCGATAGCCAACTTGGGCGATGGCTTTGTGAACCTTTTCCAAGCTTTCATCAGACACTTTTTCGGGGTTGCTCAGGGCTCGTGAAACAGTTGCAACAGATACGCCAGCCAGGCGAGCAACATCGCGAATATTGGACATAAAAACGACCTTTGGGAGCCGATAGGGGTGAATTGATATTTGAATTTATTAAAGATTTATCTATTTGCCGGAAAATTTACTACAGCCCGTCAAAAGAGACTAGAAAAATAAGATGTAAACGGTTACATTAAGCTGCTATGCCAGTGCTTATGGTCGGTGATGATATATCCTTTGCCGGGCAAGTACTGACGATTGCAGATTTACCCTGAGTCTCTGCCCTTCTGGCGACAGCGTCAATGAGGCACAGCATGGATGTGACGGGATCAGATAAGAATAGCGATCGATGTCGATCCACATAATAAATTTGGAATGCGTTCATGAATCTTCCTCTTCTCGATATAGTCATCATTCTTGCCTATGTCATAGCAACCCTTGCTGTGGGCTTCTGGATCTCCAGTCGCGCTTCAAAAGATATTAAAAGTTATTTTCTCGGCGGCAATAAACTCTCCTGGTGGCAGCTTGGTCTGTCGAATGCTTCTGGCATGTTCGATATTTCCGGCACCATGTGGCTGGTGTATTTGTTATTTGTGTACGGGCTTACCAGTGTCTTTATTCCCTGGTTATGGCCGGTGTTCAATCAGATTTTTATGATGGTATTTCTCTCTGCGTGGCTGCGTCGTTCGGGCGTAATGACTGGCGCCGAGTGGATTACTTTCCGTTTTGGCGAGGGACGCGGCGCGCGCCTTTCCCATTTGATTGTGGTGCTGTTTGCACTCGTGAATGTGATTGGTTTTATCGCGTACGGATTTATCGGTATCGGAAAATTTGCAGCGGTATTTATGCCCTGGCAATTATCAACAGATTCTCATCTGAATGATGTGTATTACGGTCTGATTATCACTGTGATTACCACAGTCTACGTGGTGAAGGGCGGTATGTTCAGTGTGGTATTTACTGAGGTGCTGCAGTTTTTCATTATGACCATCGCGTGTATCGCGGTGGGTGTAATTGCCATGCAGCGTATTTCTCCTGAAATGCTTAATGCTGCAATTCCTGAGGGTTGGACAAGTCTATTTTTCAGTTGGGAATTGAATTTGGATTGGTCAGAAAAACTCGCAGCAGCCAATGACAAAATTGATGCCGATGGTTACGAGTTATTCGCTATCTTTTTTATGTTGATGTTGTTCAAAGGTGTGTTGCAAAGCATGGCTGGCCCGCAGCCCACTTATGATATGCAGCGTGTGCTCTCCGCAAAATCTCCCAAGGAAGCCGCCAAAATGAGTGGCTTGGTGAGCCTTGTTCTCTTGTTCCCCCGTTACATGCTAATTGCCGGTTTAACAGTGCTCGCACTGGGTTTATTCATGAGCGATTTAAATGCGATGGGCAAAGATGTCGACTTCGAACAAATTCTGCCGATGGTATTGGCGGGCGATATTTTACCGAGTGGTTTGCTCGGGTTGTTAATCGCAGGTCTGCTTGCTGCATTTATGTCAACGTTTGCGGCAACAGTGAATGCAGCGCCTGCCTATGTGGTGAATGACATCTACAAACGCTACATCAATGCTGATGCTGCACCACAAACCTATGTTCGCATGAGTTATTTCATTTCAGTGTTGTTCGTGATTCTTGGTGTGGCGATTGGCTTTTTTATTCCCAGCTTGAATCAGGTGATTCAATGGTTGGTTAGCGCGCTCTACGGTGGCTATACCGCCTCCAATCTTTTGAAATGGTACTGGTGGCGTTTTAATGGATACGGTTATTTCTGGGGAATGGTGGCAGGGTTCGCGATTGCTTTCCCGCTGATTTTTACCGATATATCCCCGATTAATGCGTTTCCGTTTATGTTCCTCGCCTGCGTCGCCGCTTGCGTAATTGGCTCACTGCTGACCAAACCAGACGATATGGAAGTGCTGAAAAAGTTTTACACCAAAGTTCGCCCGTGGGGTTTCTGGGCGCCGGTACTTGCTGAAGTGCAAAAAGAATATCCGCACGTGGGTGCCAACAAGGATTTTGCGCGGGACGCGGTTAATGTGGTGGTGGGAATTGTGTGGCAAACCTCGCTGGTGGCCGCGCCCATATTTATGGTGATCAAACATTGGCCTGAATTTTTTGTGGCTATGGGGGTTGCTGTTGTTACCAGTATTTTCCTCTGGTTTAACTGGTACAAAAAACTGGAAGACTATACCGCGGATACCCCAGCAGCAGTGTTGCACGGCACAAATGACGAGCATCTGCTAAGTAAATCCTGATAGATATTTTTTGCGCTGTACATTTTCGTGCAGCGCAAAAAATTTTAACTACAGGTGTAATCGATTACGGTTTAACGCTGTTGGATGCTGAAACATCCAACAGAAAAGCACACTAATAAAGCTCATTGGAGTATTGGGAACATGAGTAGTTTTAAAGAAAAAGCTAAAGCGTTATTGCAGCAGCACGAAGCACTGGTTACTAAAAAAAATACGGTGAAAGCGCAAGGCAATGGTGTTTACGATTGTTATGAGAACCCGATTCTCACCGCTGAGCACGCGCCTATTTTCTGGCGTTACGACTTGAATGAAAAAACCAATCCGCATTTGCTGGAGCGCCAAGGCGTTAATGCCGCGTTCAACTCAGGTGCGATGCTCTGGAACGGAAAATATATTTTGGCCGTGCGTGTTGAAGGCGTTGATCGCAAATCTTTTTTTGCGATTGCTGAAAGCCCCAACGGTATCGACAATTTCCGCTTTTGGGATTACCCCATCACTATGCCGGAAACTGATCGCCCCGACACTAACGTCTACGATATGCGTTTAACAGCACATGAAGACGGTTATATTTACGGTTTGTTTTGCACCGAGCGCAAAGATTTAAATCGCCCCGAAGATACTTCTGCTGCAGAAGCGCAATGCGGTATCGCGCGCACCAAAGATTTAATTACCTGGGAGCGTTTGCCGGATTTAATTACCTACTCTGGCCAGCAGCGCAACGTGGTGCTGCACCCGGAATTTATCGATGGAAAATACGGTTTGTTCACTCGTCCACAAGATGGCTTTATCAGCGTTGGCGGTGGTGGTGGTATAGGTTGGGGCTTGGTTGATGACATGACCCGCGCCGAAGTGAAATCCGAAGTGATTGTCGACGGCAAGGTTTACCACACGATTAAAGAAGTTAAAAATGGCCAGGGCCCCGCGCCTATTAAAACCGCCGAAGGTTGGCTGAACCTTGCGCACGGTGTGCGCAATACCGCTGCCGGTTTGCGCTACACGCTTTATATGTTTATGACGGAATTGGAGCGCCCTTGGGTTGTCAGCCACAGCCCGGCCGGTCACTTTATTGCACCACATGGCGCAGAGCGTGTGGGCGATGTATCTAACGTGGCCTTTGCCAATGGTTGGATAGTGAATGAAAAAAATGAAGTCTTTATTTATTACGCTTCATCCGATACGCGCATGCATGTTGCTACCTCGACCGTAGAAAAACTTATCGATTACTGCAAAAACACACCAGCAGATGGTTTGCGTTCTGCCGCCTCGGTTGCCGTGCGCAATGAATTGATCAGTGCAAATTTAAACGTGCTCAAGGACTTGGTGTAATACATGCAGGCTGCAAGTCTTCCAGTGCGTTTTGCGCCACTACAACAAGAATTTCGCGCGGAATTAATTGCTATTGCTGATTGGTGGGCCAAGTATACGGTCGATCACGAGCAGGGTGGTTTTTACGGCGAAATTGATGCGCAGAATTATCCGGTCAAGAATGCGAGCAAAGGCATTATTCTCAATGCACGCATTTTGTGGTTTTTTAGCGAAGTGGCGCAGGAGGTGGACAGCCCTGTCTATCGCAACTGCGCCAAGCGTGCCTATGATTATGTTATGGAGCACTTTTTCGATAAGGAGCAGGGCGGTGTGTACTGGGAGTTGAATGCGGCTGCAGTGCCCATCAACACCAAAAAGCAAGTCTATGCACAGGCGTTTACCATTTATGCGCTCTGTGCCTACTACCAGCTCACGCGCGATGAAAACGCACTCGCGCGCGCGCTGGAATGTTTTAATTTAGTTGAGCGATACGCAATTGATCACGAGCGTGAAGGCTATCTTGAAGCATTTACACGCGAATGGGGTGTGATTGAGGATTTGCGTCTCAGCGAAAAAGATTTGAATTACCCTAAATCGCAAAATACGCATTTGCATATTCTGGAAGCCTATACCACCTTGCATCAGGCGCATCCGGCACCGGAAGTAAAAGCGGCACTTCATTACAATATCCAGATGTTCGATAAGTACATGATCGATAGAAATACCTATCATCTACGTATGTTTATGGATCTGGAATGGAAAGATTTTTCGCCTGGTTATACCTACGGTCACGATATTGAAGCTAGTTGGTTAATTGCCAAAGCACTGGAGTCGCTCGGCGACGCCGCCTATACCGCGGAATTAACGCCCACACTGATTGATATTGCGCGTGTAACACTCGAAGAAGCGATTGGTGAGCAGGGGCAGGTTATAGATTCATTTGATTTCTCGACACGCCGTACTAATGTAGATACTGTCTGGTGGGTGCAAGCTGAAGCTCTGGTGGGGTTTCTGTACGCCTACTCGACCACCGGTGAAGAGCCATTTTATCGCGCCGCTAAAAATTGTTGGCAGTTTATTAAAACCTACCAAATTGACCGCGAGCACGGTGAGTGGTTCTGGCTATCGAGTTTAGATAGAATAAATTCCGAGCCCTACTATAAAGTGGGCTTTTGGAAATGTCCTTACCACAATGGCCGTGCGATGATGGAAGCGATTCGCTATCTGCAAAAAATGATTTAAGCTGGCTATTTACCTCGGCGGAAATAATAAATGAATAAATACAACCGTTTTTCAATTGCTGCGTTTTTGTTGGGCTGCTTGTTTGCGCTGGTCGCCTGTAGTAATACCACGCCTGTCGCACAGGTCGAGAATGATTTTGTTAAAGTCTCGGGTGTGCATTTCCAAAAAAATGGTCAACCTTATTACATTGCGGGTACCAATATGTGGTACGCCGCTTATTTGGGGTCGCCCGGTAAGGTGGGAGACAGGGCGCGTCTTGCGAAAGAATTAGATACGCTCCAATCGATGGGCGTAAATAATTTACGCGTGCTCGCGGTATCGGAAAAAAGCGATATCAATTCAGCGGTAAAACCCGCCACAACCAACGGCTTTGGCAATTACGATGAGAGCCTTCTGCAAGGTTTGGATTACTTATTGGTAGAGCTTGCCAAGCGCGACATGACAGCCGTGTTGTATTTCAGTAATTTTTGGCAATGGTCAGGCGGCTTTACACAGTACATGAGTTGGATCGACGGCCAACCAGTACAAGACCCAAATGTCACCAATGATTGGGACACCTTCATGGCCAAGTCTGCGAGCTTTTATCAAAGTGAAAAAGCGCAGCAGGAATATCGCAACACCATCAAAAAAATTATTACCCGCGTGAATACGCTAAACGGGAAAGCTTATGTTGATGATGCAACCATTATGTCTTGGCAATTGGCGAACGAACCGCGCCCGGGCAATTCCAAAACCACTGCGAAAGAAAAACAGATTTATATCGATTGGATTAATGGTGTTACTGCCTATATCAAAAGCCTTGACCCTCATCATTTAGTTAGCACCGGTAGCGAAGGGCTGATGGGCTCGGTAAATGATGCAACCTTATTTGCTGATGCGCACAGTTCAGTGAACGTTGATTACCTGACTTACCACATGTGGATTAGAAACTGGGGTTGGTTTGATAAAACCAAGCCTGCAGAAACCTGGGATTCAGGTTGGGCAAAAGGCTTGGATTATGTGAATTCCCATATCGATGCCGCTAAAGCAATCAATAAACCTATAGTGTTGGAAGAGTTTGGTTTGGATCGCGATATGGGTTCTTACGATATCAAAGCGACCACGCAGTACCGCGATAAATTTTATCAGCATGTATTTGATGCGCTCTTGCCGCGCATGCAAAAGGGTGACCCGATTGCCGGTTACAATTTCTGGGCATGGAATGGCGCAGGGCGCACAACGCGCAGTAATTATTGGTGGCAGGAGGGCGATGATTTGAATGGCGACCCACCGCAAGAACAGCAGGGGATGTACGGTGTGTTTGATACCGATGCCTCGACCATTGCGATCATCAAAGAATTTAACAAGAGTATTGACGCACTCAATAAACAATAAACGGCCGAACAGTAAAAAACTGCAATGTGAATTGCAGTTTTTTTGCAAATCGCTTAATTTATATGATTAGTAATATTCAATGCTGGTATCAAATAAAAGCTAACAACTCGCAGGTGTATTTCAATGATTAAAAAATGTCGATTCGGCTTGGGTGTAATTGCCGCTTTGTTACTGGCGGGTGTAAATGCTCAGGCGCAAAAATTTGATCAGCTCGCCAAAACACCGCAACTGGGTTGGAATAGTTGGAACACGTTTGGTTGTAATGTCGATGAGAAAATGATCCGTGAAATGGCCGATGCTATGGTGTCATCGGGTATGAAAGATGCGGGTTATGAATACATCAATATCGACGACTGCTGGCACGGCGAGCGCGATAAGCAAGGATTTATTCAAGTCGATAAAAAACATTTTCCCTCGGGCATGAAAGCGCTGGCGGATTATGTGCATTCCAAAGGTTTAAAAATCGGCATTTATTCTGACGCCGGTGCAACCACCTGTGCTGGTCGCCACGGCAGCCGTGGTCACGAATACCAAGACGCAGTGACCTACGCGAGCTGGGGCATTGATTACGTGAAGTACGATTGGTGTGATACCAAAGACATCAACCCGAAAGCGGCTTATACCACTATGCGCGATGCAATTTATAAAGCCGGTCGCCCCATGTTGTTCAGCATTTGTGAGTGGGGCGATAACAAACCCTGGGAGTGGGCGACGGATATTGGTCATTCATGGCGCACCACCGGTGATATTTATCCCTGCTGGAACTGCGAGCATAACCATGGCTCATGGTCTTCATGGGGTGTTTTACCTATCCTCGATAAACAAGCCGGTTTGCGTAAATATGCAGGCCCTGGGAATTGGAATGATATGGATATGATGGAGGTTGGTAACGGCATGACGGAGGAGGAAGATCGCGCTCACTTTTCCTTGTGGGCAATCATGGCGTCGCCGCTTATCGCCGGTAATGACTTGCGCAACATGAGAGAAGCCACCAAAAAAATTCTTACCCACAAAGATACGCTCGCGATTAATCAAGACAAGCTCGGCGTGCAAGCGATGAAGTGGATTGATGACGGCGAGTTTGAAATTTTTGTAAAGCCACTGGAGAAAGGCGACTACGCATTCTTGTTTTTGAACCGTGCCGATACCGCTACAACCTACACTCTGGATTGGGCGTTTCATTACATGAAAGACGATATCAGCAAGCATGAGGTTTTCTTTGACAAGCAAAAATTTAACTGGCGCGATATTTGGAGTGGTGACAAAGGAACCACTGCCGAAAAACTCGCGATCAATGTGCCTGCACATGGCGTGCGCGTGTTGCGGTTGAGCCCGCAATAATCTGTGTAGGTCGCCCGCTCAGCCAGCTTCTGCTGGCTTTTTTGTTTTTGTATTCTCCTGTGCCAGAGGTATATAGTTAGCCCTCACCACTATTCAGGGGAGATTCCCGGTGCAGCTTTTTGCCTACAATCAAATTGGCCGACCCGATGAGTTATTGATTTGGGTGGGGGTCTTGGGTGTGGCGACTCCACCTGCGGTCGCGTTTGAAATTCATGGTCAAGCCATTGCTCCCAGCTCGCAGCTCGCACCTTTTGAACCTTTGGGTGATGAGGTGTGCGATACCTATGATCGCCCGCTCAACCACCGGGCTATTTTTGCATTTCCCTGGCCCGCGACCAGTGAACGCTTTGCTGTTACGGTTATTGCGGGCGACCAGCGAGTTGTGCTTACGAGCAAACGACCCGCGCAGGCGTTGCCCGCGAAAAATTCCGACAGTTTTAACCTATTACTTTCCTCCTGTTATTACCAACCGAACGATAAATCCCACGCGCTTACGGATCTAATCAAGGCGATCAAACCCGCTCCGGATTTCACTGTGCTTGCGGGTGATCAGGTCTATCTTGATTTGCCTTCGCTGCAAAATCTACCCGAGGATAAAACGCGCCTCGCACAAGCGCTTGGGAAAAAATATCAAGTGAATTGGTTTTCCAATCCGCTCAACCAGCCTGGTCTTGCCGATGTGCTGAGCCATGGCCCTGTGCTTTGCATTCCAGATGACCATGAATACTGGAATAACTTTCCCTATTTTCAAGTGCAACTACCGAATACGCACTGGCCAAAAGATCGCGCAAACTGGCGCGAATTGGCCACGCGTTTATACGAACGCTACCAGATGTCGCCTGCGCAAGCTGCGGGTTTTTTCCGGCAGGACATTGCACCGCTCAGCATGCTATTTCTCGATGGCCGCACGCATCGCGATGATGACGGCACGCATATGTTCAATGCACAAACGCGCAACGCCATTAGTGAATGGAAAAACGATTTGCTCAAGCGCAAAAAAAATCACGAGCCTGCAATAGGTTTATTGAGTTCAGGGCAAGCGCTATTAATTGAAAAACCGGGGCAGTGGGACAGGCGTGTTGCCGATATGGAAATGGTTAACTATAACGATTTTTCGTTGCTGAAAAATGCGCTCACGGAATTATTCGCCGCCGAAATTCCGGTGCTGTTTATTACCGGGGACGTACATTGGGGCAGAATAGTGGAAGGCAAAAATCAACGTGGCAAGACTCTGTTTTATGAAATCATTGCCTCGCCGTCGCGCTTGATCGATACCCTCGGCAGTGACCAACTCAATGCCGCAAAAGACAAGCTTCGCGATCTTTTAGGTGATGCAAAAACATTCCCCAAACATCCCGAGGCACCAAAAAATGTAAACGATATAAAATTGGCGAATCTGACTCTCACAACAAAACACCGGCAGCAGGGTGATCATGTCGCGCTCTTGCGTTTTCACGCAATTCCCGGCGGGCTTGAATTTAGTGTGGATTATATTTGCACCGACCCGAGTGAAAAAAAGCGGCGCGAACACACATCAAGCCGGGGTCCGTTTAAGTTACTCAGTATCTAAAAAACGCATTTCAGACATTTTTTGAGGAAAGGAAAATGATCAAACAAACACTCTCTGCCCAATCATTTATTCAAAGTGATATTTACCTAATGGAGCGCATCAAGCGTGAAGCGAATCTCGATTGGTTAAAGCGCTCCTATGACAGTTTTGCATTGGAAAATGTTGATGGCTGGAGTTTTATAGTGCTTGCCGGCGGTAAAGATGTTGCCTCATTCCGCATTCGTGTTGCGCAATCCCATTTGCGCGGAGACATGCTGCCATCATTTTGGTCTGAATGCGCGCTGCTCAAAATCTCCAACAGCGATTTTGCCAGTGCCAGCTTTTTTAATCTGCCGCTATTTCAACCCGCTAATGCCACCTACGCGCCAACGCGTAATGGTTTAGTTGAATTGCCGTTTAACAAGTTACCCACGCAAAAAGACTACCCCAATTTGGCTCTACTCGCACTTCCCGTTGCGCAAGAAAAAATTCTGCAATCCCTGGCGGAATATCAAAAGTCTCGCGTGAGTTACGATGCAGTCGAAAACATTTTGCCCTGGCTCGCCTTTGTATGGGGCGCCGGAAACGCAACCAATCCACTGATGCAACAAATTGGTTATCCCTCGGCCATGATGCTAAACCAAATTTTCAGCGCGAACGGTTTTGACTTAGCTCCTGGTGTCAGTGCCAATTTATCCGCTCCAGAAACCTTTTGGAGCGGCGTAAAACACTGGCAAGACTATTACAGCAAAACCCAAGAAAACGGCTTGCAACCCAAGATGCGATACATCGTTGACCACATGTATGACATTGATGAAAGCTGAGCAAGAAGATGGTAAGGAATGCTCTAAAACTGTGCTCGCAGCGTGCATTTGCTTAGGCCGTATATCTCCAAAATTATCAAACCGTATATCTCCGGTTTTATTTTGTCTTTTTCGTAACCTATTGCTATGCTTTCGCTTTTATAATGCGTCGCAGCGATGCGGCTTGTAAATATACGGCTTGGGTCGTTGAATAAACTGTTATAAAGCCTTAGATCGGAGTACGAATTCTTCCGACGTGCGTAAAGATCAAAAGCAACTACAAAAGCTGAAAGAATGCGACAAAAAATGTGAAATGTACGGAAGAATTTGAGAAGGAAGCTTTAAAAGAATTCTCTTTTCGTATACCCTCTTACGCAACCTTGCGGTTTAACACGAAGGTTAAAAACGACAAGGTTGCGTAAGAGGGTATAGCATATCTTTTACAGCCCACACCTCTCGTTCATTCTGCAGTGCAATTCATCAGTTTTAAATCAAGAGCTGGCTCTGGAAGTGTTGTAGCTTCTATAGAGCTTATCGCGGCCGAGGGAAATGTCGCTGCATCAAGATCTTTCCTCATCAGGCTGTATAACAAGTCGATCAATAGATACGCTTCGCGTACTGATTGATCTCCACGTTATGGCTAATCAGGAAATAAAATGGAAATAATTCTGGAAGCTTTGTTCTTGTGGTTGCTTTCCACGCTACTGGTTTTTGCAATATTACTTCTATTGTTGTCCATTCTTAAATACGGTAACTTTCTTTACCATCTAAACCAACAAAAGCATGGAATTATTGCCTTGCTCTATAAGCCAATACAATTTGTGTTTGGATTTAACATCGAGTCTAGAAAATCGATTTTGAGAATCTTTATCTTTTCTGGTGTCTTGGTCTTATTGGTTTTTACAATATTTTTCTTTGTTAGAGTTTTTAAAGTTTAAGTGTATTTTATTCATTTAATTTTCAACCGATCAAGATTTTTTAAGAGATCAAAAATCTGTAATGATAAAAATAAACTGCTTTTTAAAGAATTATAAACGTCAAAAACTTAACTCC
>CAIOHY010000618.1 GCA_903858205.1 uncultured Cellvibrio sp. | reverse complement strand
GTCGTAAAAGTCGGCATTGCGTCCACGCTCTACATCGTATGGCATCGCGTTAGCAGACAAACCGATTACCGGAATTAATCGGGTAGTCGGATCGTTTTTCAGTACACTCAACACCTCGTACCCATCCATTCCCGGTAAGTTAATATCCAGTATTACCAAATCCGGATGCATGCTGCGCGCCTTATAAATTCCAAGAAATGCTTCTTCCGCGATCTCTAACTCCAGCTGTGGGTAACGCGCAAAGATCTGCTGCAACAAGCGGATATTGGTTGGGTTATCTTCTACGTAAAGCACTTTGCAGCGGCGTTTAACATTAAGTGCAGCGGGGGTGTAATCTTTGTTGGACGAAGTGCGCACAATTGAATCCACATTCCACTCCATCGCCATTGGCAAATCGATCCAAAACGTAGTGCCCATTCCCTCTGCACTAGTAAAGTCAAGTCGCCCCTGCATCATTTCCACTAACTGTTTGGTGATAACCAAACCTACACCGGAGCCCTCGATATTGGTGTTTTCCGCAGTCAACCGGTTGAATGGCTGAAAAACCTCGCTCTGCCGCTGCAAGGGAATTCCTCGCCCTGTATCGCGCACACTAATGCGCAACTGCTGCCCTGGCTGGGCAGAGAGTTTCACGTCAACTTCGCCACCCACAAAATTGTATTTGACTGCATTACTGAGCAAATTTAACAACGCTTGCTTGAAGCGCACATGATCAGCAACAACGTACGTATTGGGAAATTCAGCCAGCGAAGTCGATAAACGAATACCTTTAGCATCCGCTTGCGGCTGCACCAAAGTAAAACATTCGGCAATTAAGCGCGAAACTAATACCGGCTCAAGTGATACCGTCATATTGCCCGATTCTATTTTAGCGAGATCCAATACATCGTTGATTAACTGCAACAAATGCTCGCCAGCTTTGCGAATTTCGCGCACGTTATCGATTTGCTGGGACTTTAGGTTGCCGTCGTATTCAAATAGTTGCGTATAACCCAAAATAGCATTAAGGGGTGTACGCAATTCATGGCTCATACTGGAGAGAAAATCGGATTTGGCGCGATTCGCTTTTTCAGCTTGCTCTTTGGCTTGGATAACACGCTCCTCGGCACGCTTTACTTCGGTGATATCCATGTTGCTGCCAGACATCATAATCGGCTGACCTTTTTGATCGAACACAGCTCGGCCACGCGCACGAATCCAGCGCACCTCACCCTGCCGACTCACCAAACGATACTCAACATCAAAAGGAGCGCGCCCAGCTAAATGCTCTACCAAGGCATTATCAAAGATTGAAAGATCCTGAGGGAAAATGTGCTGCCGCCAAATTTTCAAACGGTCTTCACCTTCAGTGAGCACGTCATCTACATCTTCATAACCCAATAATTCCCAGCAACGGTGAGAAAAATGGAACCCACCACGATCCGCATACCACTCCCAGATACCGTCACTGGAAGCCTGAATAATTCGCACCTGACGCGCTTCACTTTCGCGCAGTGCAGCTTCCACTTTTTTGCTCTCGGTAATGTCAAAATTTACGCCCGACATAATCGTCGCGCGGCCATGCGCATCGCGCAGCGAATCAGCTCGTACCTGAGTCCAGATGTAGTCGCCGGTTTTAGTTCTGATGCGATAAGCAACATCAAGGGGTTTACCGCTGCGCAGATGTTGTCGCGCCGCCTCGATTGCAAACTCACGGTCATCCGGGTGCATGAAAGTAAGCACTTCTGAAGCGTCGCTGATCTTTTCAGCGTCCTCGGGTCCGTAGCCCAAACGCTCCCAAAAACCACCCGACCATTCAATGTGTTGGGTTTGCAGATCCCACTCCCAAAACCCGTAACCACTGCCATTGAAAATCCGCTGAAAACGGCCGACCGTATTCCGGAGCAGTTCAATGTCATCACTTAATTGCAGCTTGGGACTAAAACTAATGTGCTCGATCATAGAAGTTATTAGCGAGTTAAGGGAAGTTGGCGGGACAATACCCGAGATATTCCGATTGTACAATCGCGATAAAAACCAGAACCCATAAAGCACAACAGCGCCAAATGGCGCTGTTGTATAGCGGTGTCAGAAAAAATTACGGAGCCTCGTCCAACTCCGCACCTTCTTTTTCTTTTGGCATCAGATCTTCTTTAGCGATACCCAAAGCAACCGTGATATTTGCTGCTATATATATTGAAGAGTAGGTTCCCACGATAATACCGATAATTAGCGCCGTAGAAAAACCACGCAACAACTCGCCACCGAACACGAAAAGACAGATCAAAACGATGAATACTGTCATCGAGGTCATCACCGAACGACCAAGTGTCTGAGTTATGGAAATATCAATAACTTCAAGTGGATCCATTTTGCGCAAAATTCGGAAGTTTTCGCGAATGCGATCATAAATAACAATCGTATCGTTAATTGAATAACCGATGAGCGCCAGCAACGCAGCGAGCACCGTTAAATCAAAATCCCACTGGAAGAATGAAAAGAAACCAAGCGTAATAACAACGTCGTGAACCAGCGCAGTAATCGCGCCAACCGAGAATTTCCATTGGAACTGCACCGCAACATACAAAAACACCAGAACGAAGGCTGTTAACAATCCAAGCCCGCCCTGATCGCGCAACTCATCACCTATTTGAGGACCAACAAACTCTGAGCTACGCAATTGAATTTTTGCACCTGTAGCGGCCTCCATAGCCGCCAAGAGATTTTTGACATATACGGAATCCAATGAGTTTTCCAGAACCACAAGCGTTTTGCCCTCACGCTCCGCGTACTGCACACGGCCATAATCCGCCTCGGAAATAACGGATTTCTGTTGCAGCTCAGTTGCACTAATACTGCCAACAACCAAAACATCAGAAAAACCTTCATACTCGCGCGAAGGACGCTCGATTGCTTCCACCACACCGCCCGCCGCCGCAATTTTTCCAGCAATTAATTCTTTACCTTTGTTCTTCATCTCGTCTTGGGTACGAATCATTACTTGCTTGTCAGAACCGAATAACACCGCAACTGGGCTCTTCAATTCCTTTTCTTCCAACAACTCGCGCACCTTGTTGAGGTCAGCAGGCTGATCAAACAATACTTCGAGTTGCGTACCGCCAGTGAAATCCAAGCCACCCTTAAGACCAAAAACGGCGATGGATAACAAAGACGCAAGCACCAGCACTATAGATATGCCGGAAGTCAGCTTCCGCACTCCCATAAAATTAATAATCTTCAAATCCTGAGACATAGTGATGCTCTCTTAGTGCAGACGGTTAAAAGGTGGAAGGGCGTTAATGGCAATAGACTGCAAGTTTTTGCGCCCGCCATAAACGAGATTAGCCAGTGCACGGCTGCCGACAATAGCTGTAAACATTGAAGTTAAAATACCAATTGTGAGCGTGATAGCAAAACCTTTCACCGGGCCGGTACCAATCGCGAACAGAATTACCGCAACAATCAAGGTAGTAATATTCGAGTCAAGAATGGTAATAAACGCGCGCTCGTAGCCTGCATAAATTGCCTGCTGTGGCGAAGCACCATTTTTTAACTCTTCACGGATACGCGAGAAGATCAGCACGTTAGCATCAACCGCCATACCAATTGTCAGAACAATACCGGCAATGCCGGGCAAGGTCAGGGTTGCGCCAAACATCGACAAAACAGTCAGGAGAAGAAGAACGTTCAACGACAAAGCGACATTCGCGAAAACGCCGAACAGACCGTAAAAAACAACCATAAAAACGACTACAACACCCATGCCCCAGAATGTCGCCTTCAGGCCTTTTTCGATATTCTCTGCACCCAGCGATGGAC
>CAIOHY010000617.1 GCA_903858205.1 uncultured Cellvibrio sp. | reverse complement strand
TTTTTGTTTTTTTACCAGCAAACAATCGAAAATTCATACGCGCCACTTCGCGCGGAATTTGCTCAGGATCTTGGCCTAAGCACTTTACAAACCGCGTTCATTTCCACGGCATTTCTGATTGCGTTTGCAATTGCGCAAATACCCTCCGGATTATTGCTGGATCGATTTGGTCCAGCGCGGTTGCTGCCAGTAGTAGCTATAACAACTGGGTTAGCCGCAGCCATGCTCAGCAAATGCGATGGACTCGCTGGTGCGATCGCCGCGCGTGCGCTGTTGGGTGTGGCGTCCGCATTTGTTTGCCCGGCCATAGCCGCCATTACACGCCGCGCAATGCCCTTGCATTTGTTCGCGCTGTACATGGGTGCGGCCGACATGGTGATTGGTTTAGGAGGAGTGACTGGAATCTGGGGTGCGAATGAATTGCAAGCCGCCACGAATTGGCGCGTGGCATTACAAATTGCCGCGATTGTCGCCCTGCCAACGGCGTTGATGTTGTATTTCTATGTGCCGCAAAAGTGGTTTGGGGCTGGCGCGAATTCTAAATCACATGGCCGAAAAACTTCCGCGATGGACTCGATAAAGGATCTATTGGCGCGCGCCGACGTTCGCGTGGCGTGCATGATTTACGCGGGTGCCTGCGGAACCATGTGCGGCTTTGGTGGCATGTGGAACATGCAGTTGGCCGAGTCGTGGGAGTGGAAAGAAGCACAAGCCGTGTTGATTGCGACAAGTTTCTTTGTGGGCATTGCAATTGGTTCGCCCATCACTGGATGGATTGGCGGAAAGTTTGGTTCGCGCGTCACAGTGCTTGTCTGCATGTGGGTCACCTTGATTGGATTTCTATTTTGGCTGTTGGTGCCATCCGACTGGCCACTCTGGTTTGATGCCATGAATGTTGGTTTGATTGGCGCGGGATTGTCTTCCATGGTGCTCGCCTTCGAAATTGCGGGCAGATCCTTGCCGCCAGAACGCGTGGCTTCTGCGATTGCGTTGGTGAATTTGGCCGGAATTTTGGCGGGCGTGTTGCTGGAACTTATTCCGGGTTTCATATCGCAACTAATGAACGCGCCGCCGTTACGCGAAATGCAATTGGCCAATGGGGTGTTTGCCGTTGTGCTTGTATTTACAATTTGGGTCACACGCAAAGTTGATCCCAGGTAGAATACAGGTCACTGAAGTCCCCGAACCCTCCGCTCTTTCACTTCTAGTCGTTGGTTTAGGTGGAATGGCGATGATTCGGCTTCGTTGGTCGTAATCGCACTCCTCTACTAATCCCTTCTAAATCTCGGCGGCCTGATGGATATGAGTTTAGCCTCGAAACGGCTTGGTGATACTGGTCGGTTTTAAATTGGGAATGAGGCAGTAGATCCCGTTAAAGGGTTTGCCTGCTAAAGGTTGTCGGGTTTGCGGGGGCAGAGTGGGTGGTTAATTTTTGAGGGCTGATAAGACGAGCACTGCATTCACGGCGGCGTAGATCACAAGCAATGCGACTCCCATAAGCATATTCCAGAACTTGATATTTTTCTCTTCTGAGTCGTGACGAAAGATTTTATCTGATGAGATTGTCCAAAGGAACGTGATCAGAATCAAAGCGAATGTGGTCACATGAATCGAGTCCAACAAGGTGAAAACATCTGCCGTGCCGAGCTCCGATGTTCCGCCCCTCATGCTCAAGGAGACTGAGAACAGTGAACCGATGAGAATGGGGATCCTCGCGATAACTAGCATTTCAAAACGAAAAACGAAAAAGAAAGACAGGAGCACTAATATCGCTGCAAGGTAGGGAATTATGGTCATCTTCCAAAACACGGCGAACGATTCGCGCTCGAGTTCTATACGGATCCTGACTTCGGAGTATTCACTGCTCGATTGGGTGGTTTTCGAGGGATCTCCAAAATTTGTTGTATAGCGGTGGCTGCCCGATTCGATGGAGAAATCGCTTATGCGCCAACCCGCGGGGAGGAGGGCGTCTTTGGCTGATGAGTTGATTTTATCTGCAGAGAAAAAGAGATTCGAGGAGTCGAGTGAAGTTTCCTCGATTTGGATTTGCAGGCTGGGTCGGTTTATTGGAAAATCTTTCAGGTCCCAATTCGTACGAAATTTTCCCATAACATTAACCGAGGCCCATAGTTTGCCGCCCACCAGTTTTTCTTTGGCAGTGATCTTTTTGACATCAATGCCGGTGGGGTAATCCAGTGTTTGGATCCAATTTGACATTCTGGAAGGAGTCACAGCCCAAAGCCAGAAATTGGCTTGGAATGAGGAGGACTTGGGGTCGAAATCACCCAATTCAACCATATGAATTCCGAGCGGGACTGTCTCGGTTGGACGTTTCGATGCGGTTGTGTCGGCGCTGACCCAAGACATCCCGATGAGCAGGAAAACAATCGAGATGCCGGATAATTTCATAATCATATTTTGTTTCATGTGTATCGCTTCTGCAAGCTCATAGCCTTATTGAGGTGAATTTGCGGTTTTGTGGGTGGCTGAGGTCTAAACTTGTCGTGAAAAAGGGAGTATTTGCGGGTTGCTCGCCATGTTTATTTTTGAGATTATAAAGATTCGATCAACCCATTGCAAAAAGGAGAATAAAACACATGAAGAAACAGATCAGCACAATTATGACAGCCGCTTTGGTGGCTTTTGTCGCAACCTCGATGGCGGACAGCACCCCGGAAGCCTCTGCCCAAGACACCAAGAAGATGGTGCAAAACAACTTCGTCGAAACAGCCCAGAAGGGGATCAAGCTCTCCGGGTACGTTGACGCCGGGTACAGCTACAACTTTAATGGCCAGCCTCAACAAGTAGTGGCAGGCCGTGAAGGTGTAGATACGGCCTACAAGGGTGATTTCAACCTTTATGCGGTGAAGATTGCGCTCGAGAAGGCCCTTACCTCTGAGAACAAAGCGCAGGCTGGGTTCAGAACAGATGTGATGATCGGTGAGGATGCGAACTATCTTATTAATCGTGAAACCGGCGTCTCTCGTAGCGATAATTCCGAAAACAATGACTCCAACGCGCTATTTCTCGAGCAGGCGTATGTTGCTATCCGTGCTCCTGTGGGCAACGGGTGGGACTTTAAGGTGGGTAAGTTTGTTTCGATCCTTGGCTATGAAGTGATCGAGCGCCCGGCCAACATGAATGTGACCTACGGATTGCTCTGGCAGCAGTTCCCCCTCTACTACACCGGCGTATTATCGTCCTACCGTTTTGACGACTATGTGGATGCCAAGATTGGTGTAGTCAACGGCTCGAACAGCGATAACAACACTACGACCAGCTTAAGCGGTGACGGGTGCGCTGTGCTAGCAGCCCTGAACGTGACGGCACCTGGTGGAAACGCAAACTGGAGCAATAATTTTCAATATAGCTCGAACGCCGAAAGCAATACTGCCGATACTCAGACGGGCGCCAGCTCGACATCGGTCGGTAAATTGAACAACAGCTCCGGAACTGGATATACGTTCATTTACAACTCGTGGGGAAATTGGGCTCCAAAGTTTGCGAATGACAAGTTGCTCTTTGCATTCAACAGCGTACTGGGTACGGCGAACTCTAATAACAGCCAAAATTCGTCGGCGGGCTTAGGAAACAGTGGTGGAGCTACCTGGTATGGAGCTGGC
>CAIOHY010000616.1 GCA_903858205.1 uncultured Cellvibrio sp. | reverse complement strand
GCCGTACGCGGCGGTGCGCCGGGAAGTGCGGGAATTGTTTGCGTCTGGTACTGCTGGGTTCCTTGAGATTTATGTGGCAACCCCCCTTGATGTATGTGAACAGCGGGATCGCAAGGGTCTGTATGCCAAGGCACGGGCAGGAAAGCTTCCGGGTTTTACCGGCATTGATGATCCTTATGAAGTACCAGAACATCCAGAGCTGGTGCTGGATACCGCTACCATGAGCCGGGACGAGGCGGCGCAGCGGGTGCTGGTAAAACTGCAAGCCTTGGGGTATTTGGGGTAGACTATGCTCAGATGGTGTTTACTGATTATTGGCTGCATTGTTTTTTCTGGCACAGCTGGAGCAAAACCTTCGGAAGTTGTTTCAGTTTTTGAGGCCGCAAAGCCAGTAGGGACTGGAGTTTTAAGGCGGCTTTTTTCAAAAATTTATCAAGCAGAGCTATGGACGGATAGCAATCCTTGGTCGTATGAAGCCCCTTTTGCTTTAAGCCTGACGTACTATTGGTCAATTAATGGTATTGATTTGGTGGAAAAAACCCTTGAGGAGATGCGCCGTCAGTCTCCCGAAACCGCAACCGAAGACGCCAAGTTTGAGGCATCGCTGCGGTTGGCCTTTCCCGATGTTAAAGACGGAGACAGAATAACAGCATTTTTTGATCCGCAAAAAGGTGTATCTTTTACCTATAATAGCAAGCCTACCGGCACGATTGCCTCTGTAACTTTTGCTCGGCGGTTTTTTGATATTTGGTTGTCGCAGAAGACTTCAGAGCCTGAATTAAGGGCGCAATTACTGGGTGAAAAGTTGTGACGCCCTCTTTGTGGCGATACGGGATTTTAGGCTTGCCAGTGGGGTTTGTCGGCTTGCCGCTGTATGTCCATTTGCCTAAGTTTTATGCGGATACACTGCCGTTATCGCTCACCGTTTTGGGGTTGGTGCTATTTTTGACACGGGTGATTGATTGCTTGGCTGATCCGTTTTTGGGGATTTTGGCCGATGGCTGGGCGGGGCGGCGGCGGGGAATGCTGGTGGTTTCAGGCGCGGTATTGGTGGCTGGAGTCTTTGGGTTATTTTTCCTGCCGATATTAGGGCTTGATATTAGTTTGGTATTAGTCGTGGGTGGTTTGCTTGTTTTGACATATCTGGCCTACAGCGTTTTTTCCATTGTGGTTTATACCGTTGGGGTAGCCCTGGGCGGGGATAGCAAGGCCAGTGTTCGGGTGGCTGCAGCGCGGGAGGGGATGATCATTGTTGGCGTGCTGGTGGCCTCGGCTCTGCCGCCAACGTTGACCCCGTGGTTGGGGGAGAAGGCGGCGTATCAGGCGTTTTGCTGGGTATTGCTGGTGGTGGTGGTGGTCGCATTGCTGTTGATGCGCCTACCTAAAATGGTGGCAACAGCACCGATGCCAGCACCAACAGCATGGCGTCTTGTGCTGCAGGATAGACGGCTGCGACGCTTATTTCTTTTATTCTTTTTGAATGCATTAGCTCCTTCCCTGACCGCAACATTGTTTTTGTTTTTTGCTAGCGATGTGCTCGACGCGGCGGCGTGGAGCGGCGCGTTTTTAGGCGCGTATTTTTTAGCCGCTGTGCTGGCCATGCCGGTGTGGGTGCGGGTGGCGGCGCGGTTTGGCAAACGACGCAGTTTGATAGCGTCGTTCAGCCTCGCCATTGCCTCTTTTATCTGGGCGTTTACCTTGGGGCAGGGGGATGCGGTTGCGTTTGGGGTCATTTGCCTGCTTTCTGGCGCGGCCTTGGGCGGGGATTTGGCGGTGTTGCCGTCGCTCTTGGCCGATGCGGTGCAGCAGCGCGGGGCGTCCCAAGCCGGCGGCCTAGAGTTTGGCATCTGGAATTTTATCAGTAAGTTCACCTTGGCGTTGGCGGCAGGGATAGCCTTGCCGCTGTTGGAAGTCTGGGGCTACGCCCCCGGTGGCACTGGCTCGGTAGCGGCCTTATCGGCGGCCTATGCCCTTTTGCCGTGCGGGTTTAAGCTGGCGGCGTTGGTGGTGCTGGTGCGGGGGAAGACCCTGTAGGCTGCAAAAAATTTTTCTTGTATTCCGCAAAAATGTGATATAGGCCGCAGCCGCAGCCGTTAGGCATACTGCGTCTTAACTTTCTGATTCTCGTGAATCTTGTATTCTTTGAATCTCGTACAACAACCTAGTGTTGTTGTCAAAAACTATACCAGCGCGGTGCGAGGTTAGAGATGAGGGAAGTTAAAAGTCAACACTCAAACAAAAAAATGAAACACCTCACTGATCCTCAGCTGTATCGTCTGTTCCAATCCACCGAGGATTGGAAGGTGTCCCTCGACGCTCAAGCGGTGATTGATGGCATTTTGGCTCGAGCGAAAGCCGATCCCCAGCTCGCCGCCGAGTTGGACCAGATCGACCGCGAACTCGCAGCTGCTCAAGAGGGTTGGGTGACCTCCCTCCTTGAGGCAGCACCCGAAGATAGTTTAGGTTTCCAAGATTGCCTGTAGAGTAAGTTTGACTCCCCCCTCTCACCAAGGGGGGAGAATTTTTTCACCCCCCCACAATCCCCTTCAACATTACACAGCTTGCGTCCAATCCTCCGTCTGAAAATCCGGGACGAGGCCGCTCAGGGTTTAAAAAAACATGTCGTTGCGCAGCAGACTAGCCTGATGCGCGAGGCTGGATGCGGCCATAAAAGATTGTAATTCTTTACAAAACAACAGTCTTTGTGTGTTATTTTCTAAAAAATCCCATGTTGAAATTCACGCCTTAGGCTGGTAGCATGTTCATCCGGGTACATGTCGGGCCTGTAGTTCAGCGGTTAGAACGTTCCGCTCATAACGGAGTTGTCCCTGGTTCAAATCCGGGCAGGCCCACCAATTTACGCAACTTCGGCGGCGGCTAGTGCCGGTGCTAGGCGCAGAATCCGGCAAATGGTAGCTGTTTCAGTAGCAGTGCGGAGCTGATCACAGGTGCCATTTTCGCGTAGCAGCCGGGTAATGCTGGCCAAGGCCTGCACGTGCTGGGCGGCGGCGTTATCCCGTGTCGTCTGGCAGGGAGATAGTAACAAGAACATTAAATCAACTGGCCTGCCGTCAATAGAATGAAAATCAACAGGTTGTGTTAATTGCACAAAAAAACCCACCATGCGATCAAGGCCAATGAGGCGAATGTGCGGCAAGGCCACGCCCCGACCGATGCCCGTAGAACCAAGGCGTTCCCGTTCCTTGAGCGCGTCACGAACAACCGCCGCTTGATAGCTAGTCTCCCCCGCAGCCAGCTCGGCCAGTAATGCCAACGCCGCGGTTTTATCGGCCACCGACATTCCTAAACGCACCCGATTTTGACACAAAATATCCGTAAGGGTCATAAAAATCTTTTTCCTCACATGGGCTAATAAGAAAACCCAAACACAGTCTACCAAAAAAATGTTTGTTAGGCTGTGCGCCCGCGCAATTCAAGAAACTTTATTTTGGGGCTCAATCCACCCGACATTCCCATCAGGACGGCGGAAAACAACATTCAAATTGTTTGTTTTAGCATTTTTAAATATATAAACGGGGCGTCCACTAAGGTCTAAGAGCATGACCGCATCTTTTACGGATATTGTTTTGATATCGCTGCTCATTTCGGCGATGACCAAGGGTGTCTGCTCGTTGTCTTTTTCGGCTCCTTCTTCATCTGTTTGAGCGGAGACGACGTATTCTCGTGCTACTGTATGTTTTTCTATAGCATCAAGGGCGTTCAAATGATGATCTGTTAGGCGGCGTTTGTAACGACGCAGCTGCTTCACCAATTTTGCTGCTGCCCCGTCAAAAGAAGCGTAAGGATCATCAGATTCGTATTCGGCCTGAATTGTCAACGCCGTTTTTGTGCCGGGGTTAACACTAATATGAGTGTGAAAGCGATAACCTTGATGATCGACCACCACAGTGGCGTCCGTGATCCGGTTCAGGTATTTGGTTGCTGCGTGCTGCAACGTTTCCTGAATGTGGGAGGTGAGGCTGGCACCAATGTTCATATGACGACCAGAAATATTTATTTTCATAAGATTTTCCTATTCTATAGGACTCAACTATAGCGCGTTTTCTGTAGTATAAAAGAGCAAAAATGTGGCGTCAATTTGCTTGACTAGCCTAAGCAACAGGTATAATTCGCCAACCTAAAAGAAATAATCAATTTTTTCTGGTTATAAAATATACTGAGCAAATTTTGAAGGTTGCGTATCATGCTTGAATATGTTCTTGGCGGTTTAAGTG